>DUEJ01000019.1 GCA_011192175.1 Thermoflexia bacterium | reverse complement strand
CCGCGCGCTGCCCGACTGTCACTTCTTGCTGGTCGGCGATGGCCCGCTGCGTGCCGATGTCGAAGCCGCGCTTGTCGAAGAAGGTATCGCGGAGCGCACCGTCCTCACCGGCCTGCGCCGCGACGTGCCACGCCTGATGGCCGCGCTGGACGTGTTTCTGCTCACTTCCCTGTGGGAGGGGCTGCCGCGCGTCATCCCCCAGGCGATGGCGCTGGAAATTCCCGTGGTGGCGAACCGCGCCGACGGCACCGCCGAAGCCATCGCTCACGGCGAAACGGGCTTCCTCTGTGAGCCGGGGGAGATCACCGAGCTGGCCGATCATTGCCTGACACTGCTGCGGAACCCCGACCTGCGCCGGATCATGGGGCAGCGGGGACGCGAGTTCGCTAACCGCGAGTTTGACGTCCGCCAGATGGTGACGCAGATTGCTGAGCTTTACGAAACACTCCTGGAGCAGAAGGGGTTGAGAAAGATATGATCACGCTTGATATCTCCGCCGCCGTTCACCACCGGGCCGGACTAGGGCGTTACGCGGCCAGCCTCTCCCATGCTCTGGCACAACTGATTCCCGCTGAGCTGGCGTTCTTTTATAACGCCGAGCAGGGCATCCAGCCGCTCCCTGGCCTGGAGCACTATCCCACGCGCACCGTTGCGCTGGGCTACAAGCCCTGGCGCATGTTGGTCTGGCTAGGACAACTGGCGCGCGTGCCCTACAACCGCCTGGTCCCCGACGTGACGCTCTTTCACGCCACCGAGCACTTGTTGCTGCCGGTGCGTGGGGTGCCGACGGTGCTGACTGTCCATGACCTCATCTTCCGCCATTTACCGGAGCACCACAAGCCGCTCAACCGCTGGTATCTCAACGCGACGTTGCCGCTCTATTGCCGCCGGGCTGATCATATCATCGTCGTCTCCGAGGCGACGCGGCGCGATCTTATGGCGGCTTATGGCCTGCCGGTAGAGAAGATCACGGTGGTTCACGAGGCGGCGGATCCGCGCTTTAAGCTGCCTGCACCGGGGGCGGTGGCGCGGGTGCGAATGTCTTATGGGTTACCGGAGGAGTATTTGCTCTACGTGGGAACTATCGAGCCGCGTAAGAACCTGCCGCGCCTGCTGCACGCCTGGGAACCACTCTACATGGCAGGAGAGGCGCCGCCGTTGGTTATCGTGGGGCGACGTGGTTGGTTGGCAGATGATTTTTACGCGGCCCTGGAGCGTAGTCCCTGCCGTGAGGCGGTACAATTTACCGGCTACGTGCGGGATGAAGACTTGCCCGCACTCTACGCCGGCGCGACAGCTTTCGTTTTCCCCAGCCTCTACGAGGGGTTCGGGTTGCCGCCATTGGAGGCGATGGCTTGTGGCACACCGGTCGCGTGTTCCAACGGCTCTTCGTTGCCGGAGGTGGTGGGGGATGCGGCGCTCACCTTTGATCCCACCGAGGTGGCCGAAATTACCCAAGCATTACGTCGCCTGCTGCACGAGCCGGAGTTGAGAGAATCTCTCAGAGAACGCGGCTTACAACGCGCGGCGCAATTCTCGTGGGAACGCGCCGCGCGGGAGACACTGGCGGTTTATCGAAAATTGCTCTCCTGACCATGCTAATAGGACGCAGATGAACACGGATAGACGCTGATAAAAAGGCTTTCCCAGGGAAAAACTAAAAAATCTGCGTTTTTCTGCGCCAATCTGCGTCCCAAATTAAAAATGTTAGGGAGCTAGTTTCACCTCTTAGAATGCCTCGCTTGATAGGTCATCCTTGTATTCCAGAGCTTTACAGCGTTTTGGTGTTTACTCCCGCTCAATTCTGATTTCTTGAATCACGTCGCCCACGGCGATGGAGTTGACCACGTCCAGGCCCTCGGTGACGTACCCAAAGACGGTATACGCGCCATCCAACTGCGGGGTCGCTTGCAGGGTGATGTAGAATTGGCAGCCGCTCGACATCTGGCGAGGATTGCCCTGGTCAGGTAAGCGGGCCATGGCGATAGCTCCTAAGCCATGCTCCAACCCAATCTCTGCCGGGAGGACGTAACCGGGGCCGCCCTGCCCGCTGCCGGTCGGGTCTCCTCCCTGGATGACGAATTCCGGTTCCACGCGGTGAAAGGTCAGGCCATCATAGAATCCCGCTTCGGCCAGAAAGACAAAGTTATTGACCGTGACCGGCGCGGCCTCGGCATCCAACATGATTTTGATCTCCCCTTTCTCTGTGATGATGGTGGCACTGTATTTCTGCGCTTCATCCAGCTGCATCTCCGGCGGCTCTGAATAGAGATTGTACCGGGCGATGGCTTCTTCTGGCACGGCGATCTCGGCATTGGGCGTGCGCTGTGAGGCGAACGGGGCTTCACGCTCCTCGATGGTAACGCTCTTGAGCGCGTCGCCAGGAGTGGTGGCTGTCTCCGGGTCGCGCGGGCTGATGGCGTGGAGCACATCCAGGCCGGCGATAACTTTGCCAAAGACGGCGTGTTTGTCATCCAACCAGGTAGTCGGCCCAAAGGTGATGAAAAACTGGCTGCCGTTGGTGCCTGGCCCGGAATTGGCCATAGAGAGGATGCCGGCGCGGTCATGGCCTAGCGTGGGGTCAAACTCATCCGTAAAGGTGTAGCCAGGTCCTCCCAACCCGGTCGCGGCGGGATCGCCGCCCTGCACCATGAAGTCGGGAATCACTCGGTGGAAGGTGGTGTTATCGTAGAATCCTTCGCGGGCCAAGAAAACGAAGTTGTTGACGGTCTGCGGAACCTGCTGGGCAAATAGTTCCACTACGATTTTGCCCTTGGCTGTCTCCAGTGTGGCGGCATAGTATTTATCCAGGTCAATTTGCATCTCTGGCGGCGCATCGTACTGTCCTTCGTTGGCGGCCGGATCCTCCGGTAATCTCTCTACCGGAGCGGCAGGTTCCTCTGTTATCTCTGTAGCTGCCGCCTCCAGCGTTGGACTGGGACGCGGCACAGAGGTGGGGTTTGCCGGCGGTGTCTCCTTCGCACACGCGGTCAACAAGATCAATAATACACTGATACCCACCCACAGTTTCCAGCTTGGCTCTATTTGCATTTCGCACTCCTTTTTCCTTAAAAATATGATTCTAACTTATACTTTGACGCTACACGTTAACCTTAATACCTGACGCGCGCAGCGCTAGGCTACATCAAACCTAGCAATCTGGCAAGTCTAACCGGGGATAGTATCCTTCCATGAAAGCCCTCACCACACAGAGACGCAGAGGGCGCCAAGTTTTTCTGCTTTGTTTTGTTTGGCGTTCTCTGCGGTAAAGATCCCTTTTGGTTCTAGCTTGGATAGGTTAGGCTAACTAGAAAAGGGCGATTCAATTTGTCAACCCCCTCTATCCTAAGTATAATAACGTTATGGATAGCTGGTTGCTGCTATTTTTCTTTCTTCCCTTTCACTTAGTCGGCGCTTTTGTGCTGGTTCTGATGTTGCGCCAGTGGCAAGAGCAGGATCTCCCCACACAGATCTTCACCCTCGTTTGGTCGCTCTTTTTCCTCGGCATACCCTTCTTTATGCAGGCGATGGCTGCCCCGCATTTTCTCTTGGTGACAGTGCCGCTGACGGTCGGCTTACCGTTTCTATTCTGGTGGGCGGGGGATACCTTGCGCGCGGCATTCCGCCAACCGAGAATCCCCGTGATTTTGGGAGTTAGCGCAGCTCTCTATTTTGAAGTGTTGATCTGGGGACAGCTAGAGGATGGGGGGGAGCTGCCCCCGGGACCTCTTGTTTGGGTGGTGCTGGGAGCGCTGACGCTGGGATTGCTCTGGCTCTTGTTGTACAATGTGCTCCAGTGGTGGCGATGGTGGCAAGCTGAGAGCGATAGTACGGATACCGATGCGGTTTGATCTTCTGGAGTGAGAATATGCTAGAGATGGTTCTGTTGGGCACCTCGGCTTCGGCCCCGACGATAGAGCGCGGGTTGCCCGCGCAGCTAGTGATTTATCAGGACGAGCGGTTTCTGGTGGATTGCGGAGAGGGTACACAGCGGCAGATTTTGCGTAGCGGGCTGGGTTTCCGGCGGCTGGAGCGTATTTTGCTCACGCATGGACATTTGGATCATATTTTGGGACTGGGAGGGCTGATCTCCACTTTTGCACGGTGGGAAGCGGTGGAGCACATTGAGATTTACGGGGGGCGCTGGGCCTTGGAACGTGTCCGTGAGTTGCTCTTTCGCGTGGTATTGCGTGGCGCCCGCCCGCCCGTCCCCGTGGAATTGACGGAGATTCAGCCCGGTTTTCTGATGGGCAACGAGACCTTCGCGGTCTATGCCTTTCCGGTCGTACATCGCGGGCCGGGGAGCTACGGGTATCTCTTCCGCGAACGTCCACGCCGGCCGTTCTTGGCAGATAAGGCCACGGCGCTAGGCATTCCAGCTGGCCCGGAACGCGGCCAGTTGGTCAACGGCCAGCGTATCACGTTGGCGGATGGGCGTGTCATTGAACCGGATGAGGTCTTGGGACCCCAAAGGCCCGGACTTTCCCTAGCGTTGACGGGCGATACAGCGCGCATTGATAATCTGGTGGAAGTGGTGCGGGATGTGGATCTGTTGCTCTGCGAGGCGACGTATTTGGAACGCGATGCGGAGATGGCCCGCCGCTTTGGGCATCTCACCGCCGCGCAAGCCGCCCAACTAGCCTGCGCGGCGGGCGCGCGTATGTTGGTGCTAAATCATCTCTCGCAACGTTACTCAGTCTACGAGATGTTGCAGGAAGCCCGCGCGATCTTCCCCGCGACGCTGGTAAGCCGTGATTTTGACTACTATCGCATTACCCGGGACCGGATCGAAGTTCTCAACAAGGATTTCTCGGGGGCAGATGCGGAATTCAAGACACTTTTTCCCGAGTAGCGGAGCCGCGTAACCTCTCATTCCGCAGCGGAGCGTCAGCGACGCGCCGGCAAGGAATCTTGCGCGGTTCCAGGGAGATGCTAGTCCCAAAACGAAACCCGCCTCGACTTGCGTCAAGCTTACCTGTGCCTTTGGGCGGCTGCTCAAAACGACTCCTGAAATTTGGAGTCGGAGCTATCTGTTTGACAATCTTCCCAATCCCCTATAATTGGCAGAGAAACTAGATGTCAGACAAGTGGGACTCTGTTGCTGAAGAGCGGGACTTTCAAACAATTTCGATAATTACTCGTTTCCTAGTTACGTAGAGTGTTTCTCTGAGACGAAGAGGGGTATTTCGGGGGCTGCTCGGCGGTTCTCTCTGTTCCTACGGGGATAGTCTGGGGAACTCCCCATTTTGAATAGAATTAGTCAAAATTGTTTGAGCTACTTAATCATCCAGGGAGGTGATTTCCAAAAATAAAATAACGCTAGTTACGCGCATCGCACTGTTGATTACTTACTAAATTAGAGGGAGGAATAGACAATGCAACATAAAATTGGGCACGTTTTTTCATTGGCGTTGGTGTTAGTAATTCTCTTGACAAGCTGTGGTCCCGCCGCTGCACCGAAAGAAGAAGGGGCATACAAAGTGGCTTTCGTTTACATCGGCCCTCCCGGTGACTTGGGATGGACCTACGAGCATGATCGCGGTCGCAAGCTGCTGATCGAGGAGCTCGGTGACGCGGTAGAGACCAAGTACATCGAGAATGTCCCCGAAGGGCCCGATGCAGCCCGTGTACTCCGTGACTATGCCCAGCAGGGTTATGATATGATCTTCGCCACCTCTTTTGGCTATATGGATCCCACGGTTGAAGTCGCGCAGGAGTTCCCCGATGTCAAATTTGAACACTGCTCTGGGTACAAGACTGCCGATAACATGTCAACTTACTTTGGGCGCATGTACCAACCGCGTTATCTCTCTGGAATCGTGGCCGGCAAGATGACCGAGAGCAACACCATCGGTTACGTGGCCGCCTTCCCCATCCCTGAGGTAGTGCGCGGTATCAACGCTTTCACCCGGGGCGTGCTCTCCGTCAACCCGGATGCCGAAGTGCGGGTGGTCTGGACCAACACTTGGTATGACCCGGTCATCGAGCGTGAGGCCGCCGTCGCATTGTTAGATGAAGGCGCTGACATCATCACGCAACACCAGGATACCACCGAGCCACAGAAAGCGGCCCAAGAGCGCGGTGCGTTAAGCGTCGGCTATGACTCTGATATGCGCGCTTTTGTGGGCGATACCGTGTTGACCGCGCCGGTCTGGAACTGGGGCGCTTACTACGTCGATACAGTTAAGGCCGCGTTGGATGGTAATTGGGAGACCCACCAGTACTGGGGCGGCTTGCAAGAGAATGTAGTGCTGCTGGCCGAATTTAGCCCCAAGGTTCCCCAGGATGTCCGTGATCTGGTGGAAGCCGAGAGCCAGAAAATCGTCAGTGGCGACTGGGATGTCTTCTGTGGGCCAGTGGTCGATCAGAATGGCAATACCGTCGTCGCCGAGGGCGAGTGCATGGCAGATGGCGATATGTTGGGCATGAGTTTCTTCGTCAAAGGGGTAGTTGGTTCAATCTCTGAAGATTAATTTGTGGAGTAGGGGGGTGAGGCTTACAAGCCTCGCCCCCTTTTGCTAAGGGAACCGGCTGGTAACTGGTTATTTAGCAACTGCCAGCTGAGGCTACGTTTTTAGGGTCTCTGGGACTGGGCGGGGTAAGTGCCACACGACGTAAATTTTTCACCACAGATTACCCGGATTACACTGATTTTTTCCGTGCTAATCCGGGTAATCCAGGGTTAATTTTAACTCGACCGCGCGAATTCCCAAAGAGCCCGTTTTTACAATGAGGAGTTTTTATGACCGAAGAGAAAAGACCCATTTTAGAATTGCGCGGTATCACTAAACGTTTTCCCGGCGTAGTGGCCAACGCTGGCGTTGATTTGGCGCTCTATCCCGGAGAGGTATTGGCCTTGTTGGGCGAAAACGGGGCCGGCAAGAGCACGTTGATGAACATCTTGATTGGTCTCTATCGGCAAGATGAAGGGGAAATCTATCTGCGCGGGGAACCGGTGGAAATTCGCTCGCCGCGTGACTCGGACGCTTTAGGCATTGGCATGGTACATCAGAATTTCATGTTGGTGCCCACCATGACCGTGGCTGAAAATGTCATCCTGGGATTGCAGGACCTATCTTTTGTCCCTAAAATGGACGAGGTGGTCGCCCGCATCAACGAAATTTCCGAACGGTATAATTTGCAGGTTGATCCTTACGCCAGTATCTGGCAACTGAGTGTGGGGGAACAACAGCGCGTGGAGATCCTCAAATTGATTTATCGCGGCGCCGAGGTGCTGATTTTGGACGAGCCGACTGCGGTGCTTACCCCCCAAGAATCTGAGGAGTTAGCGCGCGTGCTCCAGGTGATGACATCCGAAGGTAAATCGGCCATCTTCATCACCCATAAGATGGACGAGGTGCTCTCTTTCTCCAATTGGGTGCAGGTATTGCAACATGGCAAGAGCATCGCCGTCAAAAAAACTGCCGAGACCAATGCGCAGGAATTAGCCCGGTTGATGGTGGGCCGCGAGGTGCTCTTCCGGCTGGATAAAGCACCAGCTACTCCCGGCGACGTATTGCTGGAGATGCGTGATGTCCATGCGCTGGACGATAAAGGGCTCCCCGCGTTACGGGGCATCTCGCTTCAAATCCGGGGTGGGGAGATTTTGGGGATTGCTGGCGTGGCCGGTAATGGACAGCGCCAACTCTCAGAAGCCGTCACCGGTCTGCGGACAGTAACTGCAGGTGAAGTTTTGATCAATGGGCAACCGATGACCAATCGCTCTCCCCTGGAAATCATCCAAGCCGGCGTCAGTCATATTCCCGCTGACCGAGTGGGAGTAGGCGCGGTGGGCGACATGGCGGTCTCCGATAACCTGGCGATGAAGGGCTATCGCAACGCGCCCATGTCCCGGAAGGGGATTCTCTATCCACCGCGGATTTTAGAGTTCGCTAAAAAGATGATCGCGTCCTTCCAGATCGCGACACCGACGCCCAAGACCCACATCAAGTTCCTCTCCGGCGGCAACATCCAGAAAGCCATTTTGGCCCGCGAGATCGACGCTTGCGCGGGCGTGTTGGTAGCCGTCTATCCCTCGCGCGGCTTGGATGTGGGCGCCACGGAAGCGGTCCGTAAACGGTTGCTCAAGCAACGAGCTCAGGGCAGCGCGGTGTTGCTCATCTCTGAGGATTTAGAGGAACTGCTGACCATCTCCGATAAGGTCGCCGTGCTCTTTGATGGCGAGGTGATGGGCGTGCTCCCCTCTGAAGAAGCGCAGATCGCCACCCTGGGGTTGATGATGGCTGGCAGCCGCTTGAGCCAGATAGTCTGATCGTTGGGAGACAGCCAACCCCGGTTGACTTTCGACTGGTAACTTGCTAAAGGAGAAAATCCATGCAATTCATCTTTGAAAAACGCCAGTCTGTTTCACGACAGGCGATTATTTTAGTACCCATAATCTCGTTTCTAGTCTCACTTCTGTTGGGCGCCATCTTGCTAGCCGTTTCAGGAGCCAATCCCCTCTTGACTTATGCGGCGATGGGCAAAGGGGCTTTCGGTTCCTGGCGTAACATCTCCGAGACGTTAGTCAAGGCTATCCCGTTGATGCTCACCGGCTTAGGCGTCTCCATTGCCTTCCGGATGCGCTTCTGGAATATCGGGGCGGAAGGCCAGTTGACGCTAGGCGGCGTCGCGGCCGCCTGGGCCGCGCTCTCCCTGGCAGACGTGCTCCCGGCGTGGATGTTGCTCCCCACCGTCATTCTCTTCGGGATGCTGGCGGGCGCGCTCTGGGCCGGCGTACCGGCTGCGCTGAAGGTACTCATGGGCGTAGACGAGACGTTGACTACCTTGATGCTCAACTATGTGGCGATACTCTTCTCCAAACATCTCTACTACGGCCCCTGGCGCGATCCGGAAGGATTTGGATTTCCGGGCACCGCGCCCTTTCCGGAGGCGGCCTGGCTGCCGCGGCTGGGACATACCCGCGCGCATTGGGGCTTGCTCTTCGCGGTGGTGCTGGCTATCGTCCTCTGGCTGGTGCTTAATCGCACCCGCTGGGGCTTCGAGTTGCGCATTATCGGCGAGAACAAACGTGCGGCGCGGTACCTGGGCATCAATATCGCCCGCAACGTTATCTTGGCCTTGGCGGTCTCTGGCGCGTTGAGCGGTCTGGCCGGGGCCTGTGAGGTGGCGGGCATCTCCCGCCGTTTGCAACAGGGACTTTCTATTGGCTACGGCTACACGGCCATCATCGTCGCCTGGATGGCTCAACTGAACCCCCTCGCCGTGCTCTTGGTCGCCATCCTGATGGGTGGGCTATTGGTGGGCGGCGATCAGGTGCAGATGATGATGGGTCTGCCGGCCGCCGTGGGTTTGGTATTGCAAGGGATGATCTTATTCCCCATGCTGGCTGGGAGCCTCTTCACCGAGTACCGGCTGCGCATTATCCGCCCGGAAAAAACTCCGCCGGCGCTCGTCACCACTGAGGAGGCATAACCATGATCGCGTTATTTACATCTGTATTAGCTATTACTCTGCGGGCCGGAACTTCACTCATTTACGCAACCGTGGGAGAAATCTACACCGAGCGCAGCGGAATTCTCAATCTGGGCTTGGAAGGCGTGATGTTGATGGGGGCCGTGCTCTCCTTCGCCACCGCTTACTACACAGGGAGCGCGTGGTTGGGCGTGTTGGTTGCGCTCTTAGTCGGCGCCCTCCTGGCCGCCATCCACGCCTTCTTGACCGTCACCATGCGGGCCAACCAGGTGGTGAGCGGCTTGAGCATCACGCTTTTTGGCAGCGGCCTGGCGAGTTTTCTAGGACAGCGGCTGGGACCGGAAAGCAACGGTTATTATCTCGTCGGCAAGGTCGGCCCCCGATTTACACCTTACGTAGTGCCCTTCCTGAGCGATATTCCCGTGGTCGGCGCGCTCTTTAAGCAGGATATTTTGACCTACTTGCTCTATATTCTGATCCCCCTGGCCTGGTTCTACCTCTACAAGACGCGCAACGGCCTGAACCTCCGCGCCGTGGGCGAAAATCCGCAGACGGCGGACGCCATGGGCATTGACGTCATCCGAGTGCGGTATCTTTACACGATTTTGGGCGGCATGTTAGTTAGTCTGGGTGGAGCGCACCTCTCCCTGGCCTACACGCCCGGTTGGTCCGAAAATATCACCGGGGGACGCGGCTGGATCGTGATCGCGCTGGTGATCTTCGCCATGTGGAACCCGGCTCGCGCCGTGCTGGGCGCCATCCTCTTCGGCGGCATCAACGCTGTGCAGTTCCGCTTGCAGGCCGCCGGCACGAACATCCCCTCCGCTTTCTTGAACATGCTCCCCTACCTGGCGACGATTGGCATCTTGATTGTAATGACTTGGTGGGAGACGTTGAGCAAACGGATCGGCGCGCCGGCAGCGCTAGGCACGGCTTACATGCGCGAGGAGAAGTGAGGGCCTGGCAAATGGCGAATGGCCTGATCGAGCCAATCTTTCCTAGATTAGTAAAAGGATACGATTTATGAATAAAATTTCTACAGCTTGGCAACCACAGCCCACCTCGCGGATGTGCTTTGTCTGCGGGCGGGAAAATCCGGTGGGCTTGCACTTGAAGTTCTACTCAGACCGCGCGGCGGAACAGGTAGTGGCGTCGGTCATAGTCCCAGAGCAGTACCAGGGCTATCCCGGCGTCGTACATGGCGGCATCGTCTCCGCGATCTTGGATGAGGTCTCCGGGCGCGCCATCATGTCGGCGACGGAAGAGAACCCGTTCTGGGTGACGGCCAAATTGGAGGTGCGCTACCGCAAACCGACGCCGACGGAGACGCCGCTTCAAGCCGTGGGCTGGCTAGTCAAGCAGGGACACCGTTCAGCGCGGGTGGCAGGAGAACTCCGGCTGGAAGATGGCACCGTGACGGCGGAGGTGGAGGCGGTGGTGGTGCGGCTCGCACCAGAGACGCTCGCCGCGTGGGAGCAGGAACGCGAGTTTTGGCGGAGTGAGGAGGAGGCCCTATGAAAGCAAGGCTTTTCTTGAGTGATTTCAGTATAGCCCTAAATTGAAGGGATGATTAAAGAGGATGCAAAACTTTTGTGATGCAGCTATCATCTTGAGAATTCACGGAGATAACATTCTTGAATGTGAACGGGCCTTGCGCTTGATTGCAGAGGCGTTTAGTGCAACTGTAGAATTGTTACCCACGGCTCTATACTGCCCCTGTTATAAAATCTCCAGTGACGAATCCATATTATTCAAAGTGGAACTGCTCCCCGGCTATGGTCGCTGGGGGGTGGTTTTTCAAGATGTGTTAGCCATACCATTACGAGAAGCCCCAGATGCGTTGATTACTCAACTCCTACCGGAAAAGCGCCAAGAGAAGGCGCTTATGGCCTTAGAGTTTTGCAATGCACTCCCAGCTGGGAATAATGCCTGGCAACGAAATGGGCGGGCATTGGCTTATGCCGTAATCAAAGTGCCCTATTTCTATTACGCAGAAATCGGAGGCGTAGAACTTGATCACGACCGCGTTATCAAGTCCCATCGGTTTCCTAATCCCATTGTTCCTTTTTCGTATTTGACCGCGACAACTCTCTTTGATAGCGCTTGTTTGCCTGTTTATACTTCCAGTTTATCGAGTTCAAATGAAAATCGTGATTACTTTGAATCGGTATTCGGGGTTGAAGAAGGCAAGCTGTTAGTTAAACAACTTATCGAAAAATCAGATACTTCACTGACACAAACAGCCTTATTGCATAAAGACCTGACGCTCGTTCGTTTACTCGCTGCACAGCGGCGGCGTATGGATACATTGCGCGGGCAACAATGGGATAATTTATTAGATCTTCAGACGGTAGAGGCAAAATTGGTTTGGTTGGCTAAAGCGCCAAATCATATAGTTTGGGATAAGAAAGTCGCTAAGAAAGTCCTAGTAACGGAGACTTTTAGACAACTTTTGGCAATAATTAAAGAGATGGAAATATGTATTTCAGTTGGCGCTACCAACATCCCTATATGTTTAATGCCAGGAGACAAACGCCAAGAGTTTGCTCGAATCCTATCAGGCCTTTACAAAGATGCACTTCCAACAGATTTTATGCGGTGGATTCAAACACCACCAGCGCCATTGATAGTCGTGTGGATTTGTGGTTTTAAGCCACGCGGAGATGATTCTCGTCCTGACAGAGGGCTTTTACCATTAGCGCGGATGTTATTTGGGTGGAAAGCTCAGGTTTTGTCTATTGTCTATGGTCCTGCACGTCAGGAAATGTGGCGAACTTTCGTAGAAACACCTGAGCAGTTAGCCATTCAAAATGGTCTGTGGGAAGCTATATTGAATCTTGGCGATGCTGTGCTTGCCGACAGCGCAACTTCAGAAGATGGGCCTTTGACGTATTATTCTTCGCAAGGCAACGTGAAACACCAAAAAGAAGCCATCTTTGAAATGGCTATGCCCATTACAAAGTTCTCCGAACAGGATGTGGATTCGGCGCTGCACTTATTATTTGCTCACCAAAAAGATCACTGTATTTTTGAAGGGATGTGTAACCCACCCGGTGGTGATTGGAGTGGTCTATCTGTGCTGAACTTTAATACTGGCGAGGAGTTGCGTTGGACATCACTACCGCGGGTTTCCCCGAATGGTAAACGCCCAGATCACGTTATCGAGTTTTGGTCAGATGAAAATACGCCAATTTTATTAGCAATCGAGTCAAAAGATCACACTGCGAAATTTGGCCGTAACGTTGGGCAACGACTCAAACGATATGTCCAGCAGTTAATTGATACGCAGCCCACTATCTCCAAACAACCTGGAGAAGATTGGGAAATACTTCAAACAAATTCTGTCTCTATGCCAGATTTTACCGTGCTATCGGCAGGAGCTACTTTATGGGAGGAAACACAAACTTTACGAGGTTCTCTGGATAAATGGGGGTTTGATATCGCCTTCGGCCTAGAATTCAACTTGGTTGAAGAGTCTACCTTGTTGCATATTTGCGCTCGTGGTGTTGCGAGAAGCCTGCTTACCCATATACAACAGTTGAGTGGGCAATTTGGACGGTATCTCGAAATTCAGGTACACTGATTCCACAACAGCATCTACACTTAGTCCCATCAGCTTAGTAAAGGGAGAGTTTCCTGTGAATAGTGCGAAATGTTCTCTGTAGATATCTGGTGGTACATCCTTTACATACGCGCGTTTGCCAGCTTGACCATCAAAGGTTAAAATCCATTTTGCTCCAATCGAATTTAATCTTTCTAATTCGCTATAGAATTCTTCAATACTGAAATTTAAAGGGAGGTATCTACCTTTAGTGCCTTGATAAGGCGGGTCAAGAAACACTAGATCACCACCAGTGACCAATTGAAGCGTATCGCGGTAATCAGCGGTGACAAATTCTATATTTTGAATAGCCAAACTCCATTGTTGAATGATTTTACGTAATCGCGTGGGTGCAATTCCTGGGCGTGTGTGATGGAGGGAGTTATTAAAGTTGCCCGCCTGATTAAAACGAATAAGTCCATTTACACAGGTTCGGGATAGAAATAGTAAATCGTGAGGATTACGAGTTGTGTTAAAGGAACTCCGAATATCGTAGTAAGCCGTATGACCTTCATTCTGTAATCGCAACCACCTTGATTTATATGCTTTAGCAGTGAGATCAGGTTTATGTTGAATTGTTTTCCAAAGTTCGATGAGTTCAGGAATGATGTCGCCGGCTATGGCTTTTTGACAGGGCTTAAAAGGTAACATTGCGCCGCCGCCGACAAAAGGCTCAAAGTAATTGCGCGCAGCGGGGAAAAGTCTGGCAATTTGAGGCGCTATCTTTCGTTTACTACCCGACCATTTTATGACAGGTTGTAAAGCGTGGTCCCCATTTCTCATCATACAACCTCCAACGGTAAAAGCATCAGGGCTGTTCAGTTCTCTGCACAGAGTAGATAAATGAACAGGATTTACAGGATGAACAAGATAAAAGCAGGAAAAAATCCTGGAAATCTTGTTCATCCCGTTCAAAAATGAGGCATTTATTTAGAACTGAACAACCCTGGTAAAAGCATAGGTTGAAGTTGGCTCATTTCTTCTTTGATACGTCGGCAGGCCAGATCAAAATATTCGATTTCAGTTTCGAACCCGGTACATTCCATGCCAGAACGCAAACCCGCGATGATTTCTGTACCTGAACCGACGAATGGAACGAGCAGCCGTCCGTTTTTCTGCGCTGATATAAATAGTAACCTGGAGCTTAATCGTAAAGGCTTTTGTGTAGGATGTTTTCCGAAAGCGAGTTCTTCTCTTTTTTTGTTATTAGGAATATCCCAAACTGTACGTAACTGTTTTCCAGGTTTCTTCAAACTATCACTCGGAAAGGTCTTGGCTTTAACTTGCTCATAGTTAAAATAGTATTCACGTTTGCCATTTCCGGTATGCACCCATAGAATAGTTTCGTGACTAGCTGTTAGACGACGACCTGAAAGATTGGGAAAAGCGTTGCGTTTATACCACACAACTTCGTTAATAATTTCTAATTCGAGAAGTTGACAAGCAACGTTGACCCACCCGGAGTTATGATAAGTTGAATGTATCCAAATTGAACCCGTAGGTTTAACCAAGCGTTTTAGTTCAGTGAGCCAAAGTAGAGTAAACTGGAAGCTTTCAATACCACTTATTTCATCCCAGGTGTGGGAAGCTATATCCCATTGACCACCAAAACCAGGGAGATTATGACCTTGTTCCAATTTCCAAACAGCTTTAGTTGATGCGCCATAGGGCGGATCAACAATCGCCAGATCAAAAGATTGATCGGGCAACATTGCCATACCCTCAAGAGCATCTTGTAAATATAGTTTCACTTGTTCAGTTTCAAAACGTTTGATCTCATTCATAGGTTTGTTCTATACGTTCTTTTACAATGTTCACAGCTTGGAGTGTGACTGCTTGTTGCCCATACTTCCATAGGATTTTATCAGCTATCACTAAAGCTGTTAAGTCATCTACAGCTAAATTGAAATATGTTGCAAATTTGGGTAATTGCAGTCGAGTAGGGAACCTTTCGCCATGCTCCATTTTACTCAACAAAGTTGAATCTATATCTAATGCAGCGGCAACAATGCGTAAAGGCTCATTCCTTTGTGTTCTTAAGTGGCGAATGGTATCACCGAATGCTTTGTATACATTCATGTTTTCGTTCCGGGATTATGATTTGGAATAAGAATGATTCGTGACAAATTTTGTCTTGACGTATATTGTCATAATACTCTTTTGTGCATAATTTGTCAAGCGAATAATGCCAGATTTTATTATTTTCATCCGTATGAGTGCAACTAACCGGCGGTTGCCGTTGACCACGCTACGTGCGTGCAAATCAGAGGCTGATTCTTAACACTAGCGTCCCAGAAACACTYGCCGAGTGGGAGCAGGAGCGGGAGTTCTGGCGGAGTGCGGGGTAGAGCAAGCCATTTCAAAGGGGTATCCTGGTTTGGGAAGAAAAATTTAGGGATAGTGACAAGTTAAGTACGCAACTCTGTGCCGTGATTCACATATTAGTCTCTGCCATAAAATGTCCCCGGAGGGAAGTCAATGGCAACATTGTTCAAGGAAGTCGGTTATTCGCTATCTTTACTTATCGAAAATATCGAAATGGGCGACATAGGTTTACCCGAAATCCAGCGTCCTTTTGTCTGGCCAAACAGCAAAGTGCGAGACCTCTTCGATTCTATGTACAGAGGGTTTCCAATCGGCTACTTGCTTTTTTGGATCAATGGGTTCAGTGAGGTACATCGTCAAATCGGAACGAATGTGAAGCAAAAAGTACCTCGTTTGCTCATTGTGGACGGGCAGCAGCGACTGACTTCTTTGTATGCCGTCATGAAAGGTATCGCTGTAGTTCGTAAGGATTACAGCCAAGAACGGATTTATATCGCCTTCCGCCCAAGAGATCAAAAATTTGAAGTCACCGACGCTGCTACTCGTCGAGACCCTGAATTCATTTCTGACATCAGTCAGCTATGGTCAGGCAGTTTGTCGCGTAATCGGTTCGTCAAGGGCTTCATAAGGCGGCTAGGAGACCATCGTCCTCTCAGTGAAGATGAAGAAGATGAATTGTCCGAGAATATTGATCGTCTATACAATCTTCAAAACTATCCATTTCGAGCGTTGGAACTCTCATCCGCCGTTGATGAGGAAAACGTAGCCGAGGTTTTTGTCCGAATTAACAGTAAAGGCACCACACTCAACCAAGCTGATTTTATCCTCACCCTGATGTCAGTATTTTGGGATGAGGGCCGTACAGAGTTAGAGTACTTTTGTCGAGATGCCCGCCAACCATCCACAAGTGCCGGTTCTCCTTACAACTATTTCATCCAGCCTGACCCAGACCAACTGTTGCGAGTAAGTATAGGGCTAGGCTTTCGTAGAGCACGTTTGCGGCATGTTTACTCTATCCTACGTGGCAAGGACTTGGAAACAGAAGAGTTTTCTGACGATCTCCGTGAGCAACAATTTGCTGTCTTGAAGGAGGCCCAGGGGTATGCGCTGAATCTGCAAAACTGGCATGAATTTCTCAAAGTCCTTATGCGGGCGGGTTTTCGCCGTGGGAAGATGATATCCTCTCAAAACGCACTGCTCTATACCTACGCCCTTTTCTTGATTGGCAAACGTGATTACGGAATTGACAGTTACACGCTTCGAAACACGATGGCCCGCTGGTTCTTTATGGCCTCGCTGACAGGGCGCTACACTGGTTCACCGGAGACAAAGATGGAGCAGGATTTGGCTCTTTTGCGAGGGGTGAGTAATGGGCAGACATTTGTGCAGCTGGTGAATCGAATTATCATAGATACGTTTACAGAGGACTATTGGAACATTAATCTACCCAATGCTCTAGCAACTTCTTCAGCTCGCAGCCCATCTCTTTTTGCTTACTACGCTGCTCTCAATTTACTTGAAGCCAGGGTTCTATTCTCTAAAATGAAAGTGTCTGAATTGCTTGACCCAGCCCTAAAGGGGACAAAAGCAGCTATCGAGCGTCATCATTTATTTCCTCGTGCTTTTTTAAGGACACTTGGACTCACCAGCACACGGGATACAAATCAAATTGCCAACTACGCTTTAGTGGAATGGTCTGATAACATAAATATTTCCGACAAATCACCTTCAGAGTATTTCCCTCAATACGCGGCTCGTTTTGCCCAACGAGAGCTAGACGAGATGATGTACTGGCATGCACTTCCCCAGGGATGGGAAGAAATGGAGTATCTAGAGTTCCTTGAAGCACGACGTAAGCAAATTGCCCGGGTCATTAGGGACGGATTTTTCAAATTGAATGAGACGCTAGGTAAGTAGCTATGCCAGACGAAAATGACACTAGGACAAAAGATACGGGGGGCGACTAACAACAGGTTCCCTTCGAGCGAGCTATCATCGCACGTGCCAATTGGCGACTTAGCATACCTTGAGCACCCTCGCTCTTGCAGGTTGGTTTTCCTGCGCGGTGAACTGCAAGCCACTAGACCACCAAAGCACCACAGATACCGATGTCAAGAAAATTCAGATACGGAGTTAAATAATCATGCCCACTGCGATTAGCCTCTTTGCGGGTGCCGGTGGTGGCTCTCTGGGTTTCCAGCGGGCGCAGTATCAGCTACTCTATGCGGCGGATGTAAATCCCACCGCAGTGGCGACGTATAAGCATAACTTTCCTGCTACCGCGTATTTCCAAGAAGATATACACCATACAGATTTTCAACAGCTGCTGCAATCATTATCTTTGAAGAGCGGTAGTGTGGATTTTTTGATTGGCGGCCCTCCATGCCAGGGCTTTAGTACCGCGGGGACACGGTTAGGGGATGACCCGCGTAATACATTGTTGCAGCAATATGTCCGCGTTATACTGCCCCTGTTAATTATATTTGAAGGAGGAAAATGATGGCAAAAAAGATTTTGGTGGCAGTCGCTTGGCCCTACGCCAACGGAGCTTTGCATGTAGGGCACTTGGCCGGGGCTTATCTACCCGCTGATATTTTCGCGCGCTATCATCGCTTGAAGGGTAATGCTGTGTTGATGGTTTCCGGTTCTGATGCGCATGGGACGCCAATCACGGTTCACGCGGAGAAAGAGGGCGTTACGCCTCGTGATATCTTTGAACGTTACCATCAGCATTTCCTGGAGACGCAGCAGGAGATTGGCATCACCTACGACCTTTTTACGCATACTGATACCCGCAATCACGCGCAGGTAGCGCAAGATATCTTCACGCGCCTCCTGGAACTCGGTTATCTCTATTCTGAACGTCAACAACAGTTCTACTCAGAGTCCCTAGACCGTTTCTTGCCTGATCGCTATGTGGAGGGCACTTGCCCGCATTGTGGCTACGCGGATGCGCGCGGAGATCAATGCGATAACTGCGGGCATTTGCTGGATGCGTTAGAATTAGGCGCTCCTCGCTGTTCCCTGGATGGGTTAAAGCCGGTGATCCGCGAGACGGAACACTTCTTCCTGGATTTGCCCCAGCTCGAACCGGCCGTGTTGGCTTATTTGCAGGATGACAAGAAAGGGCACTGGCGCTCCAACGTGCTCAAGTTCTCTCAAAACTACGTGAGCGGGGGGCTGCAAGGACGGCCGATCACTCGTGATATTAAATGGGGCATTCCCGTGCCGTTGGATAGACCGGGGTATGCGGACAAGCGACTCTACGTCTGGTTTGAAGCGGTGATTGGTTACATATCGGCCTCTATCGAGTGGGCAAAGTTGGAAGGCGCTGAGATGGCGTGGAAGGATTGGTGGTATGACCCAGAGGCCTTGACTTACTACTTTATCGGTAAAGATAATATCCCTTTTCATACTATCATTTGGCCGGCGGAGTTACTGGGGATTAAACGGCTCTATGAAGAGGAGCGCACGCTAAATTTGCCTTACAATGTGCCCGCTAACGAATTTATGAATATCCAGGGAGAGCAAGCTTCCAAGAGCCGGCACTGGGCGATCTGGATACCTGACCTTCTCTCGCGCTACGATCCCGATGCGATTCGTTACTATCTCGCGGCGGTGATGCCGGAGACGAACGATACTAACTTCTCTTGGGAAGATTTCGTGCAGCGAAATAATAGTGAGTTGGTGGGGACCTGGGGCAATTTGGTGAATCGCGTACTCTCCATGACCGTCCGGTACTTTGGTGAAGTCCCGGCGCGCGGAGAGCTTGCGGCGGTGGATGCGGAGCTGCTCCAGAAGGCCCAAGCCGCTTTCGAGTTAGTGGGGAAAGAACTGGCTGCGCCGCGCTTCCGCGCTGCGTTGGGTGTGGCGCTGGAACTGGCTCGGGAGACCAATCGTTATCTGGAAATGAAGGCCCCGTGGCAGCAGATCAAGGCAGAGCGCGTGGCGGCGGGCACGACGCTTAACGTGGCGTTACAGGCCATCAACGCGTTGAAGGTGCTTCTGGCTCCTTTCCTCCCTTTCTCTGCGCAGCGCTTGCATGAGCTATTGGGATATGATTCCATGCTCTTTGGCGAACAGCTGGTCAAGGAAGTTTCCTCGGGCGAGGACGCGCATCGGGTGTTGACCTATGAGGACGCTGAAGCCAACGGTGTCTGGGAATTTACGGCGCTGCCGGCAGGGCGTCCGCTAGAAAAACCGCACCCACTTTTCAAGAAATTAGATGAGAGCGTGATCAGAGAGGAGCTGGCGCGCTTTGGTGGTTAGCCTGAAGTAAAAATTGTTAAACCGCAAGCACGGAGACGATTTTCGTCTCCGTGCTTTTTTGTTTGCCCTTCTGGATATGTTATAATCCGTGAGGAAAGTGACAAATAGCAAATGGGTTAGTGTCACGAGAAATGCGCCACTTTGCGGTTCATTTGATACCAGGATGCGACTGCAGTCGCTTTCTGAGGCACGCTGCGCCGGGCGTCGCTCTCCGGCGGAGCGCTTAACCCGGTCCACGTAGGTGGACCGCTGGCTTTAGCCTCTGGTAGCCGACTTCAGTCGGCGTACTGAGGCTAGCGAAAACCTAAAGACACTAACCAAATGATAAATTATAAGTAACTCTGATGACTGGCAATCCGACTATCTGACTGACGACTATCGACCACCCGACTATCTACCCATCCGGAGGCGTAAATGAATTGGCAGAAACTAGCGCGTTGGGAGAAGATATCTCTCTTGGTGATTCTACTCTTGGCTCTTTTCACTCGTTTCTATATCCTGGGCAATCGGGTGATGAGCCATGATGAGAGCCTGCATACTAAATATTCCTGGCAACTCTACGCCGGAGAGGGTTACACGCACAATCCGATGATGCACGGCCCATTGCTCTTTCATCTGAACGCGCTGGCTTATTTTATCTTTGGCGTCGGCGATTTTTCTTCGCGTATCTTCCCGGCCCTGGCCGGAGTGGCGTTGGTCCTCTCCCCCTGGCTCTTTCGACGTTGGCTAAAACCAGGTGGAGCGTTGGCTGCTTCGCTGATGTTGGTGCTTTCGCCTTCCATCACCTATTACTCGCGCTATATTCGTCATGATGTCTATTGCTTGCTGCTGGCGGTGTTGGTGCTCTGGGCCATCCTCCAATATCTGGCGCAGCGAGAAACACGTTGGCTCTGTCTGCTAGCCGCCTCTTTTGCCTTGATGTTCACTACCAAAGAGACGGCGTATATCTATACGGCCATCTTCGTGCTCTTGCTCTCTATCCCTTTCGCCTTGCAGGTGTTCTTTCGACCCTGGGCCAACCCGCAGTTATTTACCACTATGTTGATTCTGCTGCTGGTACTCGTCTTATTGGTAGGCGTTGTCGGCCTATCCCTATCCGGGGCGGAGGTGGAGGAGCAAGCGCTTGATGAGGACGGTAATACCAAAGTGGCGGCTCCCACGATGCCGTCTGGGGGCCGGATTGCGGTTCTCTTGGCGCTCTTGGTCATTTTATCTCTGGCGGGAGTGGTCTATTTTGGTTTAGGAGAAACGGCCTTGCGGCAAATGCCGCTCTTTGACCTCTTGATGGTCTTAGGTACGTTGACACTGCCGCTCGGCTCGGCGTTGCTCATCTATCTGGCGGGCGGGGATATGTTGGCGCTCTACAATGCGTTGTTGGGCGGGAATGTGTTGGATTTGCTGGGCCCAGATTTGCTCATCGCCGTGGTGATTGTCTTGCTGACGTTATTTGGCTCCGTCCTACTGGGCCTCTGGTGGGATGCTAACCGGTGGCCGGTGATCGCGGCTCTCCACTACGCGATTATTTTAGTTTTCTACACCACCGTCTTCACCAATGCACTCGGGCTGTTAAGTGGATTGGTGGGAGCGCTAGCTTATTGGTTGGCCCAACAGGGCGTCGAGCGGGGCGGCCAGCCGGGTTATTATTATTATTTGATGACGCCGCTCTACGAATATCTACCGGTGCTCTTTTCGGTTGGCGGCGGGCTAGGAGCCGTGGTATATCTCTTCACTGCTCGCTCCCGGCGAACGGCGGAGGAAGTTGCACCGGCGCCCTTCTCCGCGCCGCTGGATTTAGAGCGCTTTGTACCGCTCTTCCTGGTGGGTTGGACGGTGTTATCCTGGATGGGCTACACTTATGCTGGCGAGAAGATGCCCTGGTTGATGGTGCATATCGCGTTACCGAGCATCTTTCTAGCCGCTTGGGGCATCGGGCGCGTGCTAGCGGGCCTGGAATGGGAGCGGTTGCGGGAATGGCGTGGGTGGCTGCTGCCGCTCTCCATGCTCTTGAGCACGGCGGGATTGGGTGTGCTGATTTCGGCATTGGTTGGTCTGGGTGAATTCACAGCCACTGGAGTCTCGGCAGCGGGACTCACTTTAGCGCAATTGCAGCAGCTGGGGCAGCTCTTCAGCGGGCTAGTGGGCGCGGTGCTCTTCCTGCTACTCCTTTGCTGGTCAATCCGGCGCACTGGAGTGGGAGAGGCCCTCCGGGTCGCCGTTTTGTTGCTCTTCGTCATCGGCGCGCTGGTCACCACGCGCACTATGGTGATGGCTAATTTTGAAAATTATGATCTGGCTAAGGAGTTCCTGGTCTATGCCCACGCGGCCCCGGACGTCAAAGTGGCGTTGGCACAGATTGAAGATATCTCTTGGCGCACCACTGGCACGCCCCACGATATCAAAGTCGCCTATGGTGAACATGGCTCTTGGCCTTTTGCCTGGTATATGGTCGCTTACCCTAACAATCACTTCTACGGCGCCGATCCTCAAGCGGAAACTCTCAAGGAATGTCCGGCGATTATCGCTGGGTCGGAGCAATGGAAAAAAGTGGATGCTATTGTGGGGAACGAATATCTCTATTTTGATTATAAATTTCTCTGGTGGCCGATTCAGGATTACTATGGCTTGACGTGGGAGCGTCTGCGCACGGCTTTGACCGATCCGGCCCTCCGCGCCGGTCTCTGGGATATCATCTGGGAGCGAGATTACCGGCGTTACGCGGCCGCTAAAGATAAATCGATCACGCTTAAGGAATGGCCGCATCGCAACGAGTTCCGCCTCTACGTGCGCCGCGATCTGGCCAGCGAAGTTTGGGGGTACCGCTTGGGCAGCGAGACAGGGGCTTCGGCCGCGCCGCAACCGACCACGTTGCCCGATCCTTACGCGCAGGCGATAGGTGCGTTTCCGTTGGAGATTACGGTTACGTTACCCGCTGCGCAGCCACGGGGGTTGGCGGTCTCCGCGGATGGCACGCTCTACGTGACCGACGCGGCGAATCATCGTATCTGGCACGTCAATCAGCAGGGTGATGTGCTGCACCTCTGGGGCGAGCCAGGCACCGCGCCCGGGCAGTTCCAGGAGCCGGGGGATCTGGTGTTGGACGACGCGGGCAACCTCTACGTGGCGGACACTTGGAACCACCGCATTCAGAAATTCGATGCGCAGGGCCAGTACCTCTTGAGTTGGGGAACCTACGGAGAATATCAGGTAGGCGATCCCAATGGACACGGGGCTTTCTACGGGCCGCGCGCTATCGCACTGGGACCGGCTGGTGAACTCTACGTCACCGATACCGGAAATAAGCGCGTGCAGGTTTTTGATACTGAAGGTGTCTTCTTGCGTGAATTTGGTGGTGCGGGGAGTGGCCCCGGTCAGCTGGACGAGCCGGTGGGCATTGCCGTCAACGCGGCCGGAGAAGTTTACGTCGCCGATACTTGGAATGAGCGTGTCCAGGTCTTCACCAGTGCGGGTGAGTATTTGCGCCAATGGAGCGTTGCCGGCTGGGAGATCGCCAATCCAGAAGTGAAGCCCTACCTGGCTGTGGATAGCCAGAGCAACGTTTACCTGACTGATTTTACTTATAAGCGGATTCTCTCCTTTGATGCGCAGGGCGCTTTCTTAACCACGCTAGGCGGCGAGGGTGGTTTATTCTTCCCGTCCGGCGTCGCTATCTCGGCAGAAGGGCGCCTCTATCTGTCGGCGGCTCGCTCCGAGCGCGTGCTGGGATTTGATTTGCCGTAGCTCACTAGCTACCTATCGTTTTTAGAACGCAGATTTTCGCAGTTTGCGCTGATTTATCATCTTACGTAATCTACGTTCTCTCTGAAAAAGGAGTAAATACCGGTGGATTTCTTTGACGTTTTTCCAATCTTCCAGCAGGCAGAGCACTCTTCCCTAAAGGGCCGCTTTTTGCGTCTCTTATCATTATCCGGCGTTGCCTATACCCCAACGGCGTATTACTTTGAACTAAGCCCTCGCCGTTACTGGGTCAATTCCCCAGGGGGCGAGCTGACTATCGGGGTGCGTGGCGCGCAGGTGCGTTTGAGGGCCGCTCCTGGTGCGCCGCTGGAACTCCTTTTGCGCCACATCCGTGAAGCTTGGGGCTGCGAGCCACAATTCTTCCCCGGCGGGAGCACTTATCTGCTGGAAGGCGAGCAATACGCGCTCCTGGCAGGTGGGAATTTGAGGCAGCAACCCGACGCCCCGCATATCCTCATCCTCACCGCGCCGCGACTGGGAGGAGCGCAGACGCCCGATGCTCTGGTGCAGGCGCTCTATTTCTTGCAACTCGCGGAACCCCCGACTAATTCTCAATCCTCCGGTATGCTACGGATTGCTAGAGATGCCCTGGGCGATTTCTTGGCGCGCGAGCAATGGTCGTACCAGGAATTGCAGGAGCAAGTCTGGGCTGAGATGCTCTACACGGATGCGGTGCCAGTAACGGCTAACTTACGCCCGGTCTTAGCTGTGCGGGGTATCGCCAAACTCTGGTCAGCAGGTTGGTTGCCCTGCGGTCTCTCCAAATCGCTCTCGGAGCAAGCTAATGGCTAACAAGATCACCCTCTCGCGCATTCCGTTGTTGGCCGTCATCCTCCTGCTCTTGTACTCTCCCGCAGTCTTAGCGCAAGGGCTCGCCGTTCCCGCGATCTTGATTTTGATCTTAATGGATACCCTGGATGGCACTCTGGCCCGCGCGCGCGGCGAGGAGAGTCTTCTGGGCAGCGTATTGGATATTGCCGCCGATCGTACTGTGGAATATGTGCTCTGGGTGACGTTCGCGCACTTAGGGCTTATTCCCCTGGTGATTCCGGTGGTGGTGCTAGTACGAGGCACCTTTGTCGATGCGATCCGCTCGGTGGCCCCGGCGCGGGGACTCAAGCCGTTCGAACTGTCGCAATCGCCGCTGGGACGCTTGCTCGTCGGCTCACCGTGGCTGCGGACTCCCTATGGAGTGAACAAGGCGGCGGCG
>DUEJ01000018.1 GCA_011192175.1 Thermoflexia bacterium | reverse complement strand
GCAGCATCCCGCTTTGGTACGAGGCGACTAAAATTGAAGGTAAAACGTACCTAGATGGGGGTACTATCGCCAACAGTCCGTTCCGCAAGGCGGTGGAGTTGGGCGCTACCGAGGTCATCGTGGTGCTGATGTCTCCCTGGCCCGGTAATCCCCTCCGCAGTTGGGCAGTAGAACGTCTCCCCTCGCTTCACGATGAGCTATTGGCCATTCCCCAGCGGTTGTGGAACTCCTTCGAACCGGCGTTGGACATG
The DNA here is from genome assembly GCA_011192175.1 of Thermoflexia bacterium. Taxonomy (GTDB): domain Bacteria; phylum Chloroflexota; class Anaerolineae; order B4-G1; family SLSP01; genus G713. The sequence continues at coordinate 25,112 of DUEJ01000018.1, read as the reverse complement.
ATGCTCACGGAGATCGCCTGGCACGATTACCGGCTCCTGGAGAAGGAGCGGCAAGCTGGCAACTACCGTAACCTCAAATGGATCCGTTTTGTGGCTCCGGAGACACCGTTACCGGTTGGGTTGATGACCACCTACGAGCGCAAGAATCATATCCGTCTCTTCCGCCGCGGGGAACATGATGCTGAGGAGTCGCTGGGGGAGCTGTTGAGCGAGCGGTAAAGATTATAGTTAGTTGCTCTCCCTCTAGTTACACAGAGTTGCACTGAGATAGAGAGAAAGAATCTTGGCTTCACTAGAAAGAAGACATCTTACCGCCAAGACGCCAAGACGCTAAGAAAAAATAATTCCCCGAAGATTAATGGGGTTCTTCAGTAATTTCAACTTTTTTGTTTCCTCTTAGTTCTCGATGGTTCTCGGTGTCCTCACCAAAAACCATCGAGCGACGACTACGGTTAAAATAGCGCCTGGATGAGGCCCGCCAAGAGCATCTGCAACACGGATAGTAAGAGCACGGCCACCACCGGCGAGAAATCCAGCCCCGCAAAATTAGGCAGCCGGCGGCGGATAGGGCGCAACAGTGGCTCGGTGATGTCCCACAAGAAGCGCATGACGGGTTGCGTGTAAGGCACGCGCACCCACTCCAGCAGAATCCGCGCTAACAAGGCGAAGCTATAGAGCTGCACCAGCAGGCCGAGAATACCCACTAACCAGCGTCCCCAATCCGCTCCGGGATGCAAAATCCAGAGTGGCGGCGCGGCCACCCAATAGAGCAGGCGCGCTACCAGGCTCTGCACCAACGTGAGCAAGAAGAGCGTCACCAGCGAGGCCATATCAATGTAGCCACCCCGTATCCAGATAATGCTTGAGGCACCCATAAAGCGGCGCACGGGGCGCACCAGAGGATCGGTAATCAGCACTAAAAAGCGCATTACCGGATGTCCATGCTGCACCTTGAACCAGGGCAGCAAGACCCGTAACATCAAAGCTATTTCCCAGAGACCAACCAACAGATTTAGTGTGTGATTTATCGTATTTATCATCATGGAGGCATTATACCACGCGGGGGAGATTAGCTGTGAAAGTCTTCACCGTAGCCGCGTTGTCATTCCGAGCCAGCGGAGCGGTAGCGATGCGTCCAGCGAGGAATCTACTGCTTGTGTAGCTCGCAACGTGAATTTGTTGGTAGATTCCTCGCTTCCCGGCAGTCGCGCTGCTCCTTATGATTGCTCGGAATGACAAAGGTTTTCTAGCTGTGGCTGCGTCTCCTAGCGGTGCTGACAAAAGACCTACTTACGGGGCGTTAGTTGTTCCCAGAGTACTGGGTTGAGCGTAGTGAGACTGGTCTATTTAGTCTGTGCGATGTAATCTCTTACTTCTTGTCTGAAGTCGCTGTTTACTTCAACATACCAAACATTGGATTGACCCATTGCTCCCTTTCCACCTCTTGGAACTTCAAAAACCCTGCGCTCTATAGGCAGGAGCTCGCAATCCTCTTCTTTTGCGCTAACTCTGTATCCCCACTCGTGTCGTCCCTCGCGCTTCCGCCTTGAGCCTTTTGGAGGTAGCTGGTGATTCCGATAAACAGTCGCGTTCTTGAACCATCCGACAATGACAGTCCCGTCTGATGGCGACTTAGCAACCCAGACTACCAAAATACCATCAGCGGAGTTATTTTTTGGAGAAGCTCCCTGCCTTTCAAGTCTTATGGAACCTCTTGTAATGCGAACAAAGCCATACATATAACCTTCGTAGGGCTGGAAGTTGCGAATCTCACAAGGTGGGTAGTCGTCAGTTTCACCATTATTGTATTGCCGGACAAAAGAACCTCCACTAGCAATGTGGTCATCTTCAAGTCCCTGGTAGTTTTCCATCCACCCGATATTGAGGAATATCATCCTATTCATTTCTGTTCACTCCTATTTACTTGTGCCGTCATAGATATCGTCTACCTAATTATTTTACTGCAATCCTGATGTGTAGAACTATTTAGTGATATCTTGTCTGGTATCTACTCAGCCATCCCCGGTAGCAGGTGGGAATAGATTCTTCAGGACGCAGACGAACGCTGCTAAACGCCGATTTTTTGCTTTTATCTGCGAAAATCTGCGCGAATCTGCGTTCTCTAGCGAGAAAGCGAATGAGCAAGGGTTAGTCGCAAATTCAGTTGCCAGGCTAAAATCTGTGTAATCTGCGTAATCTGTGGATCCCGCCAGACCAAAACTTGACTGCGCTCCTTTTCTCACGTAAAATAGTCATAAATAACACAAGATTTGACACTAAAGGATGTGTAAGATGAGCACTAAAATTATGCCCATCAGTGATCTGCGCCGCAAGGCGAGTCACGTCTTGGCAATGCTGAAGCAAGAAGGAGACGCCATCTACATTACCCACTACGGGCGTCCCGTTGCCGTGATGTCCGATTACGAGCATTATGAACGCTTGCTCGCGCGGCTGGCAGAGCTAACCGCGCAACAACAGAAGAGCGTAACCACTTCTGAACCCATCACTGATCACACGGGCCAACTAGCCGGCTTGCACCGCGAGATTTGGGAGAGTGTTGACACCGATGCTTATCTGCAGGAAGAACGTGACGCATGGGAAAACTGACTGCACGGCTCAACGACCACAGACGCATCGCTCTGGACACCTCAATTTTCATCTATCACTTGGAGTTCCCTGGCCCAGCCCAGTGGTTGAAACCACGGGCCACCTTTGCAAAGTCGCCCTACGGCGACTGCAACTGAATCCGCGTAGGCGGATTTCGCAAGGGTTGCCGCGAATTTATTCGCCAGGCGAAAAGGCGAGAAAGCGAATGAGCGAGGGTTGCGACTTCCCACGGCCCAGAGCCGTCTGGCAAGGGCAGTTGCCAGGCACTTGCTCAAATTCCTAAGGCCTTGCTCTTTGAATTTCGACGTGCGACGAGATGCGCCCTTAGCCAATCTTCAAATTCTCCTCGTATGATTTCCCCGGAGGCAACCTGGAGTATCACTTGTTCTTGTTTATCTACGGAACTGCCTATCTCATAGCCATTCAACACCAGAAATACTTCCATCGCTGCATGTCCCACTCGTTTGTTGCCATCTACAAACGGATGATTTTTGATGAGCGAGTATCCCAGGGCTGCTGATTTTTCGACCACACTCGGATATAATTCTTCTCCCCCAAAGGTCATGCGCGGTTGTGCGATGGCTGATTCTAACGCTCCCCAATCTCGAATGCCTCTGGTTCCCCCAAAGCGGGTGAGCAACTGGCGATGAAGCTTAACTACTTCATTCAGCGTTAGAAAGCGCATTAGACCGCCAACCGCTGATACAATTCGCTGTTTTTCTCTAATACATATTCTATAGTTTGGCGAAAAGTTTCTTTAGGCCGCGTGAGAATTTCCTCAACACTCAAACGTACTAATTCTTCTGGCGAGATATTCAACTGGCTGGCAAGCTCTTTTAGGGCTTGCAACCGGTCATCCGGTAACGAAACCGTGAATGTACTCATAATTTGCCTCCGCTGCTAGGTTCTGATTTACAGTGATTTTACCTAAATTAGTCAGATAGCTTAAATCCGTAGAATGAGTATATCTCATTCAAACTGAACTCCAAATAAATAGTGGGAGGATCTGTGGTTCGCTGATTTTCATTGTGTCGTGCTCTGAGAATTGCTCTTCCGTTATCCCAGAGGGAATTCTGCCTAGTCCACGCAACTGTAGCCGCGAATTTATTCGCCAGGCGAGCGAAAAGGCGAGAAAGGCAGCGAGGTATGGAAACCTCGGCTACCGTCACCAATCTTTGCCACGTTCCCCGAAAATCGCCCGCCCGACGCGGACCAACGTCGCGCCTTCTTCCACCGCCACCTCGAAGTCGTCTGTCATCCCCATGGAGAGCTCTGCCCAGGCCACGGCGGGGAACCGTTCCCGCAGCAACTCCCGCAGCCCGCGTAGAGAGACGAAGACCGGACGTACCGTCTCCGGATCCGTCACCCAGGGCGCCATCGTCATCAACCCGGCCACGCGCAGCGCGGGAAGCGCTAGGATCTGCGCTACCTCCTGGAAGAATTGCTCCCGCACTACCTCGGAACGCTCCCAATTGGAGAGCTGATAGCCATATTTGCTCTCCTCTCCGGAGACGTTGCACTCCAACAGCACCGGAAGCTCCTGCCCGGCTGCCGCAGCCTTGCGGCTCAACCGTTGCGCTATCTTCTGCCGATTCACCGAATGCACCCAATCATAATGCGCTGCCACCCATTTAGCCTGCCGGCTCTGGATGTGCCCGATCATGTGCCAGATAGGGTGCTGCTCTCCTAACGCCTCGTTCACTCGTGCTATCTTATCCAATGCTTGTTGAGGACGGTTTTCCCCAAAATCACGTTGTCCACATTCCCACGCGGCTAGCACGTCCTCCGCCGGGAACGTCTTGCTCACGGCTACCAGGCGTACCGCAGCTGGCTGCCGCCCGGCGCGTAATGCGGACTCGGCCATGCGCTCATGCACCCTCTCCAAATTCTGACGAATCATCTCTGTCCTCTTCACAATACCTCCTCCTTGTCAAATTTAAGAGCGGACGCAGATTTTCGCAGATAAAATCAAAAATCAGCGTTTATCTGCGTCCAAAAGTAACTAATTTTTAGCTGGATAATAGCTCAAGCTTAGGTAAGAATTCCCAGATGGCAAATGGTACGAGAAGGCGAGTAAGCGAGAAGGCGAGGAGGCGAGTAAGCGAGGAGGCGACTACCCGACTACGGACTACTTGACTAAAGACTACCCGACTAACCGCACGTTGTTTCTCAAGCTGCCTATGTTACAATAGGAATCTATGAAAGTGGCGGTACGCAAAGGAGATGAATCATGAATGGCTTGGAACAAGCGCAGGAGCTTTATGAGCAGTTGGTGGTTTGGCGGCGCGATTTTCACCGTCATCCAGAGCTGGGGTTGCAAGAAAAGCGCACGGCGCGGATAGTCGCCGCGCGGTTGCGGGAGCTGGGCTATCAGGTCCAGACCGGCATCGCGCGGACTGGCGTGGTGGGCGTGCTGGAAAACGGGGCCGGCCCGGTGATTATGGCGCGGGTGGATATGGACGCGCTCCCTATCCAGGAGCTGACCGAGGCGCCCTACGCCTCCGCGTCGCCGGGCGTCATGCACGCCTGTGGACACGATGCGCACCTGGCGATTGGGTTGGGCGTCGCCACGCTGATGGTTCAACACCAAGATGCCTGGAGTGGCACGTTTAAGTTGGTCTTCCAGCCGGGCGAGGAGGGGATGAATGGCGCGGCGATCATGGTCAGAGAGGGCGTGCTGGAAAATCCCCGCCCGGAGCGGGTGCTGGTGCTGCACGTCTGGAATGATCAGCCGGTGGGGACTGTCAGCGCGACGCCCGGCCCCGTGATGTCTTCCGCCGAGACCTGGGAGGCGCAGATCCTCGGCAAAGGCGGTCACGCCGCCATGCCGGAGCAGACGGTCGATCCGGTGGTGACGGGCGCGTTGATCGTCAACGCTTTGCAGACCATCGTTAGCCGTAACGTGGGGCCGTTGGAAACGGCCGTGGTCACGGTGGGCAAATTAGAGTCGGGCGACACCTTCAACGTCATCCCCGAACGAGCTGTGTTGAAAGGGACCGTGCGCACTTACGAACCGGAGGTGCGCGAAATTGTGATCCGCCGTTTGCAGGAGATCATTGAGGGCATGGCCGCCATGATGGGCGCCACCGCAGAGTTCAAGATGCACGCGCTCACACCGGCTGTCTGCAATGACGAGGCGGTCACAGCGGAAGTGCAGGCCGCCATCCAGGAGCTCTTGGGCGCGGACGGCCTCAAAATCGGCGTGCGGACTATGGGCAGCGAGGACGCCTCCTTCTATTTGCGAGAGATTCCCGGCTGTTACTTCTTTGTCGGCTCCATGCCGGTGGATGGCAAACCGATTCCGCACCACAACCCCTACTTTGATATTGATGAGCAAGTGCTGCCCATCGGGGTAGGCGTGATGGTGACAGCTTTGCAGCGTCTCTTCGCCGAGGGACGCGCTTAATGCCACGTCAAGGGCCGTTGGAATGGATAGACGGGAACGGGTGGTTGGTGCTCTCCGGCAGCGATACGCACCAACCGGGCGTGACGGGGGAGGTAGATGCGCGCCTCCTGACGGTAGCCAACTTGGATCGGCCACTGGTGGTACTGCTCTCCGAGGGGGAGCGGTCGGAAGCGGAGGCGGTGGTGCAACATTTTGTAGCTCTGGGCGGGCCGGCCGGAGCCGGGTTTATCTTGGCGGACTTAACCGCGCGTGATTTGCAGCGGGGCGAGTTGCCGGAGTTGCTAGGTGCAGCCGGGATACTCTACTTGGGTGGCAATGCGCCGCTCGCACTGGTGGAGCGACTGCGCTCCAGTCCCCTCCTCAAAGGGATGGTGCGCGGCTTTGCGACTTTACAAGGTTTACTTATCGTAGGAGCTGGCGAAGTGGGGCGGGCGCTAGGCGCGTGGTTTGTAGCGCCCGATGACCAACTGGTAACTGGCCTAAATTTTCTACGGAGTGCGATTATAGCGCCGCACTTTACCGGCAGCGCGCAGGCCACGAAGTTACAGCGGGTCTTACAAGCACGGCCCGGCTTTGTGGGATTGGGGATTCCGCGCGGAACAGCTCTGGCGTTAGGGCCACGCGGGCAAGTGCAGACCTGGGGGGACGGCGAGGTGACGGCGGTGGTGAGGCAAGCGGTTAGTGGCTAGCGGGTTAGCAGGTTAGCAGGTTAGCGATTGGCGTAGTTAGCGATTAGTGCAACGCGCTTTCATTCCACGTGGCTGGCGTCAGTTGCGGGGATTGTAATCCGCGCGGAGCACCCCATTTATGTCGAGTAGTCAGGTAGTCGGTTGATTAACGAAGCTAGGAGGAAAAATGGTAACAACTGATGGCACGGTAGTAATTCGCATGGGCGGCGAGGCGGGTGAGGGCACCATCACCATTGGTGCTCTTTTCACGCGCACGGCGGCCCGTTTGGGGTTGGAGGTGTACACGCTCCGCACCTACCCCTCGGAAATCAAAGGAGGGCAGGTGCTCTTTCAGATCCGGCTGGGGACGAAGCGCGTGCTCAGCGAAGGCGACGCGGCCGATGTCCTGGTGGCGATGAACCACCAGGGTTGGGAGGAAAACCGGGCTGATATGAGCGCGCAGGGTGTGCTGCTCTACGATCCCGGCGCGGTGGAGGAGCCAGAGATAGGAGGGCGCCAGGCGTATCGGATACCCGCCGGGGAACTCGCCAGCGAAATCAACTGGCGGCGCGGCAAAAACCTGGTGATGGTGGGCGCGTTGAGCTGGTTCTTCCGCTTTGATTTGGAGGTAACTCGCGCGGTGGTGCGGCAACGGTTGGGACATCACCCTGACGTGCTGCCGCAGAACTTGGAGGCGTTGCAGACCGGTTACACCTACGCACAAGAGCATTACCCGCAATCCTTTGACTTTCACTTGTCGCTGCCGGCTCAAGCGCCGGAACGACTATTGCTCTCTGGCGCCGACGCGCTGACGTTAGGGGCACTGGAAGGCGGTTGTCGCTTCTACGGCGGTTACCCGATCACCCCGGCGACCCCGGTGATGGAATCGCTGGCGAAGTATTTACCGGCGTTTGGCGGCACGATGGTGCAGGCCGAGGATGAGATCGCCGCGATCAACATGATTATCGGCGCCTCGTTCGCGGGGCAGCCGGCGCTGACGGCGACTTCTGGTCCTGGTCTCTCGTTGATGATCGAGTCGCTGGGTCTGGCGAGTATAGCGGAAATTCCCGTGGTGATCGTCAACGTGCAGCGGGCCGGCCCTTCCACCGGCTTGCCGACCAAGATGTCGCAGGGCGATCTTTTCTTGGCGCTCTACGGCGGGCATGGCGACGCGCCCCGCTTCGTCTTGGCGCCAGACTCGGTCAAGGATTGCTATTACCAGATGGTCAACGCCTTTAGTCTGGCGGAATACTATCAAATACCCGTGATTGTTTTATCGGATCAGGCGATGGCCGCGCGGGTGGAGACGGTGCCCTATCCGGAGAAGATTTGTGGAGAGTGGAACGAATGTTTGGAACGCCGGCGGCCCTCAAAGAAGGAGCTGGCGGACGATTATCGGCGCTTCCGCGAGAGCGAGGACGGTATCTCTCCCATGTCCATCCCCGGCATGGAGGGCGGCATCTATCTGGCCGAAAGCCTGGAGCATAACGAATACGGCTATCCAGACCAGACGCCGAAGAATCACCAACGGATGATGGCGAAGCGAGCGCAAAAGGTAGAGGCAGCTCGCGAGCGGTTGAGTAAATGGAAAGGTGCGGCGCGGCGTTGGGGTGATAAAGACGCTAAGTTTGGGATTATGGGTTGGGGCAGCACACGCGGCGCGGTGCGCGAGGCGATGGAACAGTTGTCCCAAGTGGGGATTAAAATCGAAACGCTCTACCCCCATACCCTTTTGCCCATGCCCGACGCGGCAGTTAAAGAGTTTATCCACGGCAAACAGGCTATCTTTATCCCCGAGCTCAATTACTCCTCGCAATTTGCCCGCATGGTGGAGCATCGTTACTATCAACAATTGGATGCTGGGGATATTCATATTCACATGTTGGGTAAAGAAGAAGGCGTACCATTCAAAATCAGCGAGATTTACGAGGGAGTTCTCCAGATGATTAAGGCAGAGCGGCAGAGTTGGGGTGATAAACAGGATGCTGAACTGCGGGCCGCCTACCAGGTGGTCCAGCAACTTAGCGTAGCAGAAGGAGGCACAGATGAGTAAGCGCAAAGCTAGCGAATACCAGAGTGGAGTAAAGCCAATTTGGTGTCCAGGTTGTGGCGATTACGCGGTGCTCAACGCGCTGCGGCAGGCCTTCGCTGAATTGGAAATTCCCCCGCACGAGATTGCGGTGGCCTCCGGGATTGGCTGTTCTAGCCGTTTTCCGGCCTTTCTTAATACCTACGGCTTCCACGGCGTCCACGGGCGGCCACTGCCGCTGGCTACCGGCATGAAGGTCGGCAATCCAGCGCTCACGGTGGTCGCCGTGGGCGGTGATGGCGATGGGTTCAGCATCGGCGGCGGACATATTCCGCACGCGGCGCGGCGTAACATCGAACTGCCCTACATCGTGATGGATAACAACATCTACGGCATGACCAAGGGGCAACCTTCCCCGACCACTCCCCGCGGCACGCAGCGTAAAGCCTCGCCCTACGGCTCGCTGGAAGACCCGCTCAATCCGATTATGATGGCGTTGGCCTACGGGACCACCTTCGTCGCACGCGCCTTCTCCGGTCAGCCGAAAGAACTGGCCGCGATTATCAAGGCGGCCCTGTTGCATCCCGGCTTCGCCTTTGTCCAAGTGCTCTCGCCCTGCGTCACCTTTCGCAATACCTACCAGCACTACCGCGAAATCACTCAGCCGTTGCCAGAGGACTTCGACCGCACTGATCTGATGGCCGCCATGCGGTTGGCGCAGGAGACAGAGACGCTCTATCGCGGCATCTTCCGCCAGGACGAGAGTAAGCTGGGTTATGTCCAGAGAGTGCGGGAGATGCGGGCGCAAGTCAAACCGTTGGCAGGAGTTGACGAGGTAGTGGAGCAGTACGCTAGGTAGTCTAGTAGTCAGGTGGTCGGGTAGTCGGGGAGCCGGGGAGCCTCACTCTCTTGACTACCGGACTACTCGACTAAGGATTAAGTGACTAAGGACTAATCAGTATGCGACAATTAGCTTTGCTTTCTGTAGTGGAAGAGGATACTCTGCGCGAGGAGTTTTCTCATGCTGGCGTGGCTCCCGAAGAAGCACGTTTAGCACTCGAGAAACGTTATGGTGATTTATTGGAAGAGACGTTGGAGTTTGATCGCCAGCTGGTTAGTTTCCAGGCCAACAAAACGGAGATTTTGCATAGCTGGGTTAAATATCGCGAGGGTTTCTCCGCTGATTTGGTAGAATCCTTGTTAGCGAGATTTGATATTCACCCGGGAGATCGAATTCTAGACCCCTTTGCTGGGTCTGGAACCACTCTGTTAGTTTCTCAATTACTCGGTATTGATGCCGTGGGAATTGATTTACTGGCTCATTGTCATTTGGCCTGGGAAGCAAAGGCCCAGGTCTTCAACTACGATTTGGAGGAATTGCGCCATATTCGCCAGCTGGTGTTGGAAAAGACGCCCCCAGCCACGGCGGATAAGTTTCCTCATTTGAGGATTACCTGGAGTGCTTTCCCCACGCAGACAGAGCGCGATTTGATGGCTTATACACACTGGTTTGAAACGTTGGATATCAACGCACAGAGTAAAATTCTCTGTAAAATGATTTTAACCAGTAATTTGGAGGCAATCAGCTACACGCGCAAAGGGGGACAGTATCTGCGTTGGGATCAGCGAGCAGAGAAGATCCGGGAGCGTAATAAAAAGCGGCTGGCTCAGGGCGAGAAGCCCATCCAAGGAATGCACAAGGGATGTTTACCAGGTGTGAAAGAGGCGTTCCTGGAGGCACTGGAGAAAATCATTATTGATGCTCAGCTATTGCAGAAATCCCCGCCACCGCCTAGTATGCAGCGGCTTGTCAAAGGCAACACTCTCTATGTCTTGCCCAAAATGGAGGCCGAGCAGTTTGATGGCGTGATTACTTCGCCACCGTATGCTAACCGTTACGACTATACCCGTACCTATGCTTTGGAAGAAGCTTATTTAGGTATCGGCAAGGATATCTTCAAACTGCGTCAACGGCAGATTTCTTGTACGGTAGAAAACCGCCCGAAATTAGCAGCGCTGGCAGAACTCTACCGTTCCATTGGCAAATATGGGCGTTACGAGCATGTTTTGGATACAGCTCGACATAATCAAGCTCTGATTGAAGTGAACCAGGCTCTACAAATGCGTGAGGCACGTGGTGAAGTAAACAACTCCAGTATTTTGAGAATGATTGAGCAATACTTTACTGAGCTAACCTTTGTCTTTGCGGAACTATACCGCACCTGTAAACATGGTGCTCAAGTGGCGTTCGTCAATGACAATGTGCGCTACGCTGGGGAAGTCATTCCAGTGGATCTTCTCTGCACCAACTTAGCCGAGCAAGTGGGTTTCGCGCCAGTCAAGATTTATGTTCTGCCGCAGCGCAAGGGTAACAGTAGTCAACAAATGGCGAAATATGGGCGCGTTGCCTTGCGTAAAAGTGTCATTATTTGGCAGAAAGAGTAAAGGGGAGAAATGGTTGCCTACGATACCGATCACAATGAGAAAACTGCTTGGTTAATTAGTCGGGTAGTCTATTGTTCACTCGACTAATTGACTATTGAACTAAAGACTGTTTGACTAATTGACTAACGACTACCTGACTAATCAGGAGACTTTTCAACAATGGAAGCTCATATCAATCAGAAAATTAACCAGCCAGCTAGCTTTCGTCTAATTGCCACTGACATTGACGGCACGCTGGCTAACTCGGCCGGCGAGCTGACACCTTACACTATACGGGTGTTGCGTGCTTTGTCGGCGCGTGGCTTGACTGTGGCCCTCGTCACCGGGTTGAACCCGTGGCCCGCGCGGCGTTATCTGGAGCAGCTGGGGGCTGACATTCGCGCCATCAGTCTTAATGGAATCTTTCTGCTGGAAGACGGCAAAGTCCACGAGAGCGAGTTCTTGGCCCAGGAGCTAGTCCGGCAGGTGGCGGAGATGGCGGTAGAGGCGGGCTATGTGCCGCAGGTTTACGGCGCGGATCTGGTAGTCCGTTATCTCCCCGCGCCGGCGGGCAATGCGTTGATGCAGCGGTTGGTTGCGGAACGCCCCTTCCAGCCCTACGTGGCGGTGGAGTCGCTGGACGCGCTCTTGGCGGTGCGCCCGGCGCAGATCGCGTTCCACGAGACGGAACCACGAGCGCGCCGGCTCTACGAGCGACTGCTCGCGGAGGTGGGCGATCACGCTTACGTGGTCTTCCAGCCAGGGGCACGCTCTTGGGTTGAGGTGAACCATGCGGAGGCGCGTAAGGATGTGGCGCTGCTGGCGTTAGCCCGCCGGTTGGACGTCGCGCCGGAAGAGATCATCTACTTTGGCGACAATCTCAACGATCTATCTGTCTTCAAGGCGGTGCCGCACTGCGTGGCGATGGGGAACGCCCGCCCCGAAATCCAGGCGTTGGCGTGGCAGGAAACTGGAACCAACGATGAGGATGGCGTGGCGCGGTTGTTAAGCCGGTTATTTGCTCTCGAAGGGTAACAGGTAACAGAGTAGCGAGAAGGGGGATTGGTTTTTAGCCGTTAGCCGCGCTTTCGCGCTTCTCTCTGTAAACAGTAGGGCCTACTAGTTTGTAAGGAGTATCCCATGATTGCTCAATTAACAGGCGAAATTCTCAGCGTGACGGCAGAGCAGCTGGTGCTCTCCGTGGGCGGGGTGGGTTTTGAAATCGGCGTAGCGGACGCCAGCGCCTACCACGTAGGCGAGGAAGTATCTCTGCATACGTATCTCCACGTGCGGGAAAACACGCTGGCGCTCTATGGTTTCGCTGATGCGGAGGCCAAGTCGCTCTTTGAGATGCTGTTGAGCGTCAACCGGATAGGGCCGAAGGCGGCCTTGAGTATTCTGGGAACCCTCTCCCCGGAGACGCTGCGTCAGGCTATCAGCAACCGCCAACCCGCAGTATTGGCCCGCGCTCCCGGCGTGGGACGTAAAACAGGCGAGGCCATCATCCTCCAGCTCAAGGATCGTCTAGCTAAATTGGGCGCCCCCATTTCAGCAGCGATCACCACCGATGACGCGGACGTGATCGCCGCGCTTACTGCCCTGGGCTTTAGCCTTGTGGAAGCACAGGGCGCCCTCCAGCAGGTGCCGCGCGATACGGAGATCTCCATCGAGGAGAAGATCCGTCTCTCCCTGGCTCAGTTACGCTAGCTAGCCGCCTATGAAAAACCCAAAAAATTCACCACAGAGGCTCGGAGAACGCCGAGGATTAAAATTTAAATTGCTTTCTCCGGGCCCTCAGTTGCTCCGTGGTGAGCTAATTCTCTTAATTTGGCTGCTCTGTGCTCTCTTGCTACCGTTGCTCGCTGCTTGTGCGCCGGCAAAATTGCCGCCGGTGATGAAGATCGGCCTAGTCGCGCCCTTTGAAGGCCGCTACCGTTACATCGGCTACGACGCCATCTACGCAGCGCGACTGGCGGTGCGCGAGATCAACGTTCAAGGCGGCGTGAATGGTCGTTACTTGGAACTGGTAGCCTACGATGACCGGGGCTCTCCGGAACTGGCGCGCATCGCGGCCCGCAATCTGGCCGTCGACCCGGCGGTCGTCGCGGTGATCGGGCACTATCGCCAGGAGAGCACGGCCGCCGTGCAGGAGCTCTACGTAGCCGCGCAACTACCGCTGCTGGCCGTGGGCGCCTACTTGACGCGCACTTCACCGTACCTCTGGTCGCTAATGCCAGACCCGGCGGAGATGGCGACGGAGTTGGTCGCAGCCAGCCCCGCGAATACGCATTTAGCGGCGCTCTGGGGCGCAGGCCCGCTAGCGGACGCGCTCAGAGAGAGTTTGAACGCAGCCAACTATCGTCTCGTCCCCGCGATATCGCCCCAGCAGGCACCGCCGCCACCGGAGACGCTCTTCAGCCTCTTGCCGCCCCAGGAGACGGGGGCGCGTTGGGCTAACTGGCGCGCTGCGGGCGGCACAGGTTGCTTGATCGGCGGCCTGGAGTTGGCCGGCACCGCGTTCGCGGAGATTGCCGCGCCCCAGCGCGGGGAGGAAGTGTATTTTATCACGCCCTACCCGCTGCCAGAGGATCTCCCCGGAACCGAGGAGTGGGTCGCCGCTTATCGCGCAGTCGGCCCGCACGTCCCGCCGCCCGGCCCCTACGCGCTCCCCACCTACGAGGCGCTCTATCTGCTGGCCGCCGCTCTGACTGCCGGCCCGGAGAACTTCGTCGCTACCCTGTCCCACGTCACCCGGAACGGGTTCCTGGGCGAAATTGCTCAGAATGCCAGAGGTTGTTGGGCGACTCCTACGCTCTATCATTATCGCTGGCTCCCTACTAAAAAGCGCGAGCTGCTAGTGGCGGGTTTGTCTGCTCCTCAGTAGCTAGCGCTAGTTGCCCTGTCTACTGTTTTTAGCTCTAAATGGTATAATCGGTTGTTGTCCACCCGCCGCCAGGAGCGAGAGATGATCGAGATGAAAATAGTTACCATCCAGGTGAGCTTGGTCTCTGCACATCGCGTCGTTCTCCTGCAAGAGGTAGGGGGAGAGCGATATCTACCCATCTGGATCGGTAGTTGCGAGGCTGAGGCGATCTCCCTGCACCTGCAAGGGATGGCGTTGCCCCGGCCCCTCACCCACGATCTCTTCATTGATCTGCTCGCTGCGCTGGACGTGGAACTCTCTTATGTACTCGTTCGTGCGCTGATCAATGGCACTTTTTATGGCCGCCTGGTGCTGGAGGCGGACGGCGTCTCGCTAGAGATCGATGCGCGGCCCAGTGATGCGCTAGCCATTGCTGTGCGCGCTAATGCTCCTGTCTACGCGGCCGAGTCAGTAATGACGGAAGCTGGCATCACGCCAGCAGCAGATCTCTTGCGCAGCCACTCCACCGAGGGACTGGATGCCTTCCGCGATTTTTTCAGCAACCTGGATACGGGCCAACTAGCGACGGATTGAATCAAAGTCGAAGGTCGAAAACGGAGAGCACCGAGAAAGAATTTAAGTTTAAGGTCTCCGTGCTTCTGTGATCAAATATCTTTTTTCTTAGCGTCTTTGCGGCGAGATACTTTTTCTCAGCGGACTCAGTATTTATCTGCCCAAATCTGCATTCAGAAAAATATGAATAGTTCAGAACAAAAAACAGTTCCCCAAAATATCTTCGCTGAAGAAGCCGTCCTCGGAGCAGTGCTGATTGACCCGGAAGGGCTTTTCCAGGTACTACCCTTTCTGCGCACCGAGCACTTCTACCTCCGCAAACATCGTTGGATTTACGAGGCTCTGGTTGCTATCCATGAACGGCACACGCCATTGGACTTTCTCACGCTCACCACCGAGCTGGAGCAGCACGCACATCTAGAAGGCGTGGGCGGCGGCGCGTACGTCTCGCAACTGATCAACGCGGTGCCTTCTGCGCTGAATATAGAAAGCTACGCCCGAATGGTCGAGGAGACGAGTATCCGGCGCAACCTGCTCGCGGCTGCCGGAGATATCGCCAAATTAGCTTACGAGGAGGAGCGGGGCATCAATGAGGTGGTGGACCGTTCTGAGCAAACGCTCTTCGCGATTTCTCAAAAACGGGCCAGCCGTGACCTGCGCCCGATCCAAGAAGTGGCCTCCAGTTACTACCGGTGGGTGGAGAACCTCTACGAGCATCGGGGCGAGGTACTGGGCGTGCCCAGTGGCTTCCACGATCTGGACAAGCTGCTAGGCGGTTTCCAGCGTTCCGACCTCTTGATCTTGGCTGCCCGTCCGGGCGTGGGGAAAACCTCGCTGATGCTCTCCCTGGCCGTCAAAGCCGCCAGGATGGGCAAGCTCACGGCGGTATTCAGTTTAGAGATGTCCGCCGAGCAGCTGGTGCAGCGGATGGTCTCCGGGGTCAGCCGCATTGATGCGCAACGCCTGCGGCTCGGCAACCTGCAGGATGATGATTGGCCACGCTTCACCGAGGCCGTCGCGCAACTCGCTGATCTGCCCATCTACATTGATGATACTCCCGCGCTCACCCCGCTCCAACTGCGGACTAAATGCCGGCGATTGCACTCGGAGCACGGTCTGGATATGGTTTTCGTGGATTACCTCCAGCTGATGACTACCAGCCGCCGGATTGATAACCGGGTACAGGAAGTTTCCTATCTTTCGCGTTCACTCAAAGCCTTAGCGCGCGAGATGGATGTCCCAGTGATGACCGCCTCGCAGCTCTCGCGCGCCGTGGAGCAACGCCAGGATAAACACCCAGTGCTCTCCGATCTCCGCGCCAGTGGCAGTATTGAGCAGGACGCGGATGTGGTGATGTTTATCTACCGCGACGAGATGTATCATCCAGAGACGGAAGATCAGAACATTGCTGAACTGATCGTCTCCAAACATCGGAGCGGGCCTACTGGCACCATTCAACTTTACTTCAATAAACGGTTGACGCAGTTCTTAGACGCGGCCACCCGCACCGCGCCAGATGGGCCTGGTGCGGGCGGAGGCCGATATGCCTGAAACCACAGATGTTGATTTGCGCTGGTATTTTTCCGGTTTCCCGGAAGGCAAAACCTCGCTGGTGCAGCTCCCCGACTTACTCTTCACCGAGTTGCTCCCGCGCATTGATGATCTGCCTGAATTGAAGGTGACGCTGTTGGTTCTCTGGCGCTTGGCGCGGCGGCGGGCAGAGGTGGCGCCGTGGATCACCGAGGCGGAGTTATTAGCAGATACTATTATCAGCCAGGCTCTGGGCGATGCCGCGCCCGCAACCCTGCGCCGTGCCCTAAACCGCTCCGTAAGACGCGGCACGCTCTTGCAGGTGGAGTGGAAATGCCGCGATGGGGCCCGCGAGTGGCGCTATCTGGCTAACAGTCACCGGGGACGGATGGCGGCGGCGGCCTTGCAGCGCGGCGTCGAACCGGCGCAAGCTGCGATTTGCGAACGCCCCAATATCTACACGCTCTACGAAGAGAACATCGGGCCGCTGACCGCCATCCTCAGCGAAGATCTGCAAGCTGCCGAGGAAACCTATCCTGCCGCCTGGATTGAGGATGCTTTTCGAGAAGCCGTGAGACTTAACAAACGTAGTTGGAAATATATACATGCTATTCTAAAAGCCTGGCAAACTAAGGGTAGAGATGAAATCCATAAACGAGCTAACGAAAGAGATGGCCGGCGATATATTGAAGGGAAATACGCCGACTTCATCCAACATTGAGCGTGGCCCCACCGCCATCGGACTATTGGGTAAGCCTAACTGCCCTCGCTGCGGCGGGCTGGGCTATGTGCGGCGGGAGGCGCCGCTCACAGACCCCGCTTTTGGGAAACTCTATCCCTGCACTTGCCGCTTGAACGAGCTTAAAGAGCGGCGGGCGGGGCTCTTGCGCCGGGTCAGTAACCTCGCCACCCTGGAACGCTTCACCTTTGAGAGCTTCCACCCCGCCGGCAACGGTCTCTCTCCCGATCGCCAACAAAATTTACGGCGCGCTTATGAGATAGCGCGCACCTATGCTCGTCACCCGCAAGGCTGGTTAGTCTTACGCGGCGGTTATGGTTGCGGTAAGACTCATCTGGCGGCAGCCGTCGCCAATACGCGGCTGGAACAAGGCGGCGACCTCCTCTTCATCACGGTGCCCGATCTCCTTGATCATCTGCGGGCGGCTTTCTCTCCGCTCTCCGAGCAGACTTACGATGAGCGCTTCGAGCAAGTGCGCTCCGCCCCCCTCCTGATTTTGGACGATTTGGGCACCGAGCAGAGCACCACCTGGGCTTTGGAAAAACTTTTTCAGCTCCTCAATTCCCGGTACATGTCCCGGTTGCCCACCATCATCACCACCAACCGGGAGCTGGAAGAGCTGGCGCCACGCCTCCGCTCTCGGTTGGCCGATACCGAAGTAGTCCAAATCGTGACGATCCTGGCGCCCGACTACCGGCAAGCCGGGGCAGAGCAACAGCACTCCGACCTGAACAGCTTGCGGCTCTACGCCGATATGACCTTCGAGAATTTTGATCTCCGCCAGAGCGAGCTATCCAGAGAAAAGGCCAGCAATCTCCGCCGTGTCTATGAGGTAGCCCAAGCCTACGCGGTTGATCCGCACGGCTGGTTGATGTTTACCGGCGCCTACGGCTGCGGCAAAACACATTTGGCCGCCGCCGCCGCCAATGAGCGTGTGCGTCAGGGGCAAGCCGTGCTCTTCATTGTGGTCCCCGACCTACTGGACCATCTACGGGCCACCTTCAACCCGCAGAGCGCCGTGACCTACGACAAGCGTTTCGAGGAAGTACGCACTGTCCCTTTCTTAGTGCTGGACGATCTGGGTACGGAGAGCGCCACGCCCTGGGCGCAGGAGAAACTTTACCAGCTCTTCAACTATCGTTACGTCGCCAAACTGCCCACGATCATCACCACGGCCAAAGAGATAGCAGAGCTAGATGCCAAATTACGCACCCGGCTGCTGGATGCCAACCGTTGCACCATCTTTGCCGTCATGGCCCCCTCGTACCTGGGCGGCCGGCAACGCGCGTGGAAAAAAGCTACTCGCAACCGGCAGTCGCCTAAACGGAGGTAGGGATTGAGAAATAAGGGCGTAAGGGTTACTTAACTGGGGTTGTGGCGGGGCAATCGCATATAGAAAACCAGCTCCCATTTGAGGGCCAGAAACACTGCTTGGCTGAAGATTTTGCCCCACTGAGGGCCTGTTTTCGGGGTGTTTTCAGGGACAGCGTCCCCAGAAGCGGTCAAATGCGATTGCCCTGGGGTAACTCCCGCTAGAGACTGCCTCAAACAACATTGGCATCTCCCCTCAAATAGCTATATAATGATTGAAGTACGCTTCAAATGAGTTGAGAGCTCTATCCAGAATAATTTCACTAACTTCTATCCCTCCTCGGATCATAATGTTATCCTAAAAAAAGAGTCAAATATGCTGGAACAAGAAATAATACGGATCTCTCTGATGATCGCGGGCATTTTCGGCGTCACGCTAGGCGCATTGCTGGGTTATTTAGTTGATAGATGGAAAGGATTGGTACTATTTACCACCGCCACCATCCTAGCTTTCTCGCTACTGCTCCATTTCACCCACCACGGGGAAGGCGCCTTTACGCTACTGCTGGTGATGCTCCTTATCGGCTTGAACTGGGCTTACTCGTTCTACTATCTGACCACTGAAAAAATCTTCGTCTTTCTGGGGGCTTTTTTCACGCCGCCATTGCTGCTGACCCTCTTACTCCGGGTAGCCACCCGGTTCGAAACTAAGGGGGAACTCTTCTTGACTCTCGCCTTACTGACGCTGCTCAGCCTCGGTTGGAAGGCCAGTCGCCAAACCTGGTACCCAGACCAGGGGGCCAGAGCTGTACTGCTGGGCTGGTATGGCTTCTGTCTGCTCTTTGAGATAGGGCACCACCTCGCCGGGCCAATTGGAATTTTAACTCTCACAATTCCCGTCACCCTCTTGTTTTGGAGCGCGCTACTGGCAATCGCCCGCTGGTATCTGCTCCCCATTGTCCCCCACTTTGAAGAGTGTTCCGTAACAGCGACGGCTGCGCCCTTAAACACCTGCCAATTTATCAAACTGCGGCTAGAACTCATCTGGAAGCTCTGTTGGGAAGGAAACGCGGAACAATCCCCCGCCGAGCGTAGAACACGCGCAGTGAAGATCGAACGCTATCTCGACGAGTGCTCAAAGAGGGTCCGGGCCTTACGCGCGCCCCACAACCTCGCCATGAAGAGCATCCTAACTTTTATTCTGGGGACCAATTACCCTTATATCACCGTAGAGGATCGCGCCACGACCACGCGAGTGCCAGGCAACTGTCTCAAAAGTATTCTGGCCGGGCCGGGGATTATTATCACGCCCCCCGACCAAACAGTGGCTATCTGGAACGGGCGGCAATTCAGAGGAGCGCCAGAACCGGGACTGATTTTCACGCATGGCTTGGAGACCATTCAGGAGACCTTGGATTTACGACCTCAACTGCGCGCCTTCCCGGTACGGGCCAAAACCAAGGATGGCATCCCCGTCAGCGTACTGACCTTCGTCCCCCACCGGCTAGATCCACGGCAGCGAGCAGCAGAGGAAATAACCCCGCGATTGGGTCACGCTTACCCTTTGAATGAGAAAAATATCTTTAAGGCCATTTATCATGAGGCGGTGGAATACCGGCGTGAAGGGACCGGCTCGCAACAAGTCGAGTTTCGTGAAAAAGGCGGTTGGGATACTAGCGTGCCCCGCAAAGCGCAGGAGATTCTGATCAACGTGCTGGCCGATTACACTTTTGACGAGCTCTGCGCGCCGTTTGATAGAAAACGCGACCCCCGCACTGAGATCCGGACCCGTTTTATGAAGGAATTGAAGAGCGTTGTCGAGACGGATGTCCAACGCGGGCCGCTCCCCTCCGCAGCCTGGGGAATCCAGCTGGTGGGCGGCGGCATCAGCAATATCTTGCCGCCGGACGAGGAGGCATGGCAGCAAGATACCGTCTGGCGCGCCCGCATTGATAATTGGCGGATAACCTGGGCCAGCAGAGCGCTCCCGGCCCTGGCCAGGGGAAAAGCCGCCGCTTTACGGAGTCTCCAAAAGGCGCGCCTTGAATCTCACTACCAGCTCATTGACCGCCTCACCAAACGGCTAGGCCAGATAAATGCTCCTACCAAAGCCGCGCTCCGCGATGCGGTCGCCTGGTACTTTGCAGATACAGTAGAAGAGATTATTGGGGGCCCTGTATCGCAATCAGCCCTCCCTCAACGCGCCATTGAGACGCTGGACAAGATAAAAGAAACTGTAGGGAACAAGAGTAAGACCCGTGCAGAGCTAGCCGGAGGCAACACCGCATGATAAATCCCCAGCAAATTCTTAAATGGCTCTTTCTCCGAGTGCTGCCGCTCACGCTACTCATCACCGCAGTGCTGGAACGGCTCGCCAACCTGACCATTATCGCTGCTTTTCAGTTACGGGGCATGGACGTCCCGCCTAACACTTATGCTTGGCTGCAACTCGGCTGGGGAATGTTCTCCACAGCTGCCGGGAATCTGCCGCCGTCCGAGCTGCCCCCGTCACTGCTCAGAGTCACGAATCTGCTGCCTACCGAGTTCGGACTCTGGCTGGCTGAGTTCAGCGTTATGCTGCCAGGAGTAGTGGCCCTCGCCGCCGCCGTCCTCTTGGCCGGCTGGTACGTCAAATCCCTCTACGGCCTCAAAAATATCCAGGCCGGCAGTGAATTCGTCCTGCGTTCACTCTTTGGCACGCTAGGCTTCAAGCCCGGTTTGATCTTTCGCGCCGGCGGCGAGGAGGTAGTCGCCGTGGGGGGACAGAGCCGAGGCGCCGATTCCGTACTGCGCAAAGTCGGCGGCCCAGGCAATCTACTGCTGGAAAATAACACCGCCGTTCTCCTGGAGCGCGGGGGCAAATTCACGCGGGTAGTCCATACCCCCGGTCTAGTCCGGCTCAGACGCTTTGAGCGCGTCTACCAGAGCGTTGATCTCCGCCCCCAGGTCTGGCCCTTCACCGTCAGCGCGCTGAGCAAAGAAGGATTGCCCATTCAGTGCCAGGTCAATGTCCACTTCCAAATTGATCCTGGTGGGCTGACGCCAACTCCCGAGACCCCC
Organism: Thermoflexia bacterium; assembly: GCA_011192175.1. Taxonomy (GTDB): domain Bacteria; phylum Chloroflexota; class Anaerolineae; order B4-G1; family SLSP01; genus G713. Next base: position 3,902 of record DUEJ01000018.1, on the reverse strand, counting down.
TACCCCGTAACCGCGGAGACGATTTTCACCGCCGCCACCGCCACCTGGGTCCGCGAGGAAAACTGGCTAGAGGATCAGCTGAACTGGGCCGGCCGCGTTCTTATCAGCCATACCGAAGGTACCCTCCGCTCCATCATCGCCCGCACCCCCCTGGATCAATTAGTCCCCAGCCAGATACCGGACCCCAAGAGCTCCAGCAAGCCAAGTCCCCCTCAAAAAGTTCGCGGCAAGATACAAGCTGAACTTTTCAGCGCGCTGAAAAGTTCCAGCGCCCAGCTAGGAGTTAAAATTATAGCTGTCGGGTTGCAAGATATCGAGGTGGGGGAAGCGATCCAAGAGCAGTGGGAAGATATCTGGCGCACCGGGTGGCGCAGTTGGGCCACAGAAATGCTCGGCACCGGCAAAGCCATGGATTATCAGCAACTAGAAGGAGCGCGCATTGATACCAAAATCGAATTTATCACCACCGTAGCCCACGCCCTGGATCAGGCGCGGCTCACGGGGCAACTATCCAAAGATCTGGTGGCCTTACAAGTCATTGATTCTCTACGCCATCTAGGGGAGAGCGGTGATTCCCTGGAACGCACTGCCTTACCAGACGAGACAATCAACGCCCTGGATCACCTTCAAGAGATGCTCTCCTAACTATGACCGCCGGGCCACCCTCCCAGTACTCTCTTCCTATCAGCCTAAATAGCCCGTATCGGTTATACTGGAGGGAATTGAGACTCAATTAACAGACAAGGATGATCACTGTATGTTAAAGTTTATGCCCAAACAAGATCCGGCTTCAATGTTAGCCCATCATCAGAAACTGCCCCGGAGTACCCATGTTAAACTCTCAAAAATCAGAGCAGCGTGCCAACAAGCGGACTGGGCAACGGTGCATGCGTTGGAGCAACAAGCTTACGAACAGTGGAGTACCACTGGTGATTGGTGGAGTTACGGGGTAATACTCGTTTCCTTGGGGGATGGGGTTCTCAAATGCCAACACCCCGCGCGGGCCGAGTATTTCTATCAGGAAGCCCAACGCATCTTCCATCTGCGCGTAGACCCCACCCAACGTCGCAACGAAGCCGCCGCTACTTATGGCCTCGCCTTGACCGCCATGCTCTCTGGGCGGAGGATCAGAGCCATAGAGTTGCTAGACCGCTCTATGGCGCTCCTGAAAGAATCAGAAGAGCATTGGGTGATGATGCACGCCAACTACGAGCAAGCCGATCGCTGCGCAGACAAGCGGCTCTGGATAGAAGGTTTAGCCACTCAAGTTATGACCCAGTCCCAACCTGAGGTAGAGATACCTTACGGCCCTTTTCAACGCAGCTCAGAGAGGAACCCCGCAGCACGTTTTGAGCGGCGTGTTTTCTGGGGAACAGCTGTCGTCAATTGAGAGCTGCCTGGCAAAAGAGCTGCTCCCCGCTACCGCACTAACTTCTGGTAGACAGCAAAAGTCTCCGTAGCCGTCTGCTCCCACGAGAAACGCGCGGCTTGTTGTAATGCCGCCTGCCGTTTCTGCCGGTAGCACGCCTCATCCGTGAACAAGCGCAGCACCGCCTCCGTCAATCCCTCAACATCGGTGGGGGAAACCAAGCTGCCTCCCGCTCCCACCACTGCTGGAAGGCTGGCAGCATTACTCCCCACCACGGGAATTCCACAGGTCAACGCCTCTAGCGGCGGTAATCCAAATCCTTCATAGTATGAAGGGAAGAGAAAGACCCGTGCTCCGCGATACAACGCAGCCTTGTCCGTCTCGGCGACAAAGCCGGTGAAGCGCACCGCCCCCTCTGGAATTCCACTCTCACGCCAGAGACGGCGCGGATCGGGGGTGAAAGCGGTATCCGCGGCCGGCAACCTGCCCGCCACCACCAAACGCGCTTCCGCCCCCAGCCGGCGATAGACCCCCACAAAAGCGTTGAACACCGCCTGCAGGTTCTTGCGCCGGTCAAAGCCGCCCAGATAGAGCAAATACCCGGGTTTCACCCCCAGCTTACGCCGGATGCTCTCGTCATCTGGATGCGGCGCAGGGCCGTAATCTCCCCCCACGGCCAACGGGATGGCCTGCACCTCGGCGGGCCGCACCCGGAGCTGCTGCAAAATATCCCGGCGTGAACATTCCGAATCGGTGAGCAGGTAAGCGCCGCGCGCGGAGGCCGCTCGCACCAGCGCGGTGTAAAGATGCCCCAGCAGCCCGCCACGGTAGGCTGGCAACAGCAAGGGGATCAGGTCATGGACGGTGACTAGCGTGGGTCGCGGATTCCACCACGGAGGCGCCCAATAGGGGACATGCAGGAGGTCAGCCTGCACCACACACGCCGCGCGCGGCAGTAACACCTGCTCCCACCAGACCTTGCCCCCCGGGCCAGGCGGCGCGGGGAGCGGGTGAGCGCGCAAATCAGCCCACGCCACCTGACCAGAAAGACGATCAGGTGGCGCAATCAATATAAATTCACTCTCCGGGAAGAGCTTGAGTAGCTGCTCCACCAAGTAATGGAGATACTGCCCACTTCCCGTAGCCAGTTGATTCCAAAACCAACCGCTTAATGCAATTCGCATCAGAAAGCGCGCGGGAACGCTTATTCCCGCACGTGTACGTTATAAGCCTTTAAGCCCCGGTCCGTCTCTTTAACTTCGTACCAGATAGGGGCGTTCTCCTGCTCTACCACCTGCAAATCGCCGACCACGCCGCTCTGATGGAAAAAGACCTCCGAGCCATCCGCTTGCACGAGGAATCCAAACCCCTTGCTCTCGCTGAACCACTTCACCAGGCCAGGATGTAACCCCGGCCCCAGCTCTCCACTCTCTCGACAGCTAGGACAGAGAGCGGGAGACTCCTTCTCCAAACCCATCATCCCCTGGGCACGCTGCTCCTCTACCGTATAGATAAATTTCTTACCACACTTTTCACAGGGTAACATCTCATCACGATAAACCATGCGCTAAACCTCCGTAGTACCACATCTCAAAACAATGTAGTTATCCACCGCTCCCAACCCACTATCCGCCCAGGATATGCTCTCCGCTTAACCTTTTTCTTTGACCTCCTCAACGCGCGCTTGGGGAATCAGCATCCCCGCGACTTTATCCTCTCCCTGCAAAACGATAATCAATTCACCATGAGTGGTCCGTCCCTGTTCCGGGCTGAGCCGCCCCGTAGTCGTTTTGGCCGCGCCGCGCTCCGTCACCGGAATCAAGTGGGAGGTGGTAAGAACCATTCCGATCCCCATCAGCCGTTCATCTGGCCCCAACTTCGCAATTTGAATCCCCTTCCCACTGCGCCGTTGGCGGGGAAACTCCTCTAGCGCCGTGCGCTTGGCCACTCCCCGGTCTGTGATGGTGGCTAGCTTCACCCACTGGCGGACTACCGCAGCCCCCACTACCACCGCGTCAGCACCCAGCCGGATACCGATGACCCCCCCCGCCTCCGCACCCATCATCCGCACCTCATTGAGCGCAAACCGAATGCCCTGCCCCGCGGTCGAACCGATAATGACCTCATCATCATCCTGCACCCACTCCACGTCCACCAACCAATCGTTTTCAGCCAGGCGCATAATGATTGTGGGCGGCAATCCCACCCCCGGAACAGCTGCCGGCAAAAGGCGCTTCACCTCTCCCCGCGCGGTGACGAAGAAGAATGCCCCGTCCGGCGCGGAGTGCGGCAAAGCTAGCGCGCTGACGAGCTCCTCCTCGGCCAGACCAGTCAACGTGGCTAGCTCTCCGCCCTCCCCCTCCCAGGATCTACCCACCGGCAATTGATGCACCGGCAAGGCCACCGCCGTACCTTCCGCCGTAAAGAGGTAGAGCAGATCGCGTGTGGAAGCCTGCAAAATGGCGATAGGTACATCCTCTGGCCGCGAACGAATGTAAGGGTCTTTACCATCCTCGTCCGGCAACCGCCCTAC
>DUEJ01000017.1 GCA_011192175.1 Thermoflexia bacterium | reverse complement strand
CCGCTACCGACACCATCACCGACCTGATTGCGTGGGGTGAAAACCCGATCTTGCATCCCAAGAGCGAGTTGGACCCGTTGTTGAACACGAACGGTTTTGACGCCGGATTCCTGGAACCGGGGCGCGTCTATCGCCGCAAGTTTGCCTGGCCGGGCGACTACGCCTACACCGACGCCCACGGCAATACTGGCACGGTGATCGTCACCGGCGAGCCGCCATATAAGTACATTTACTTGCCGCTGGTGTTCAGGAACTACGCACCTTAACTTTCTAGTAGCAAAGCAGGCACGGAGAGCGCGGAGATTTTTAATTTAACCTCCAGTAGCTTATTTCTTTCTCAGCGCCCTCCGTGTCTCTCTGTAGTGAGCCAAGCTTCCTTTCTGACTACTTCTCAAGCTAGTCAAGGGTTATTTTTATCCCCCAAAGCCCCACGCTACCGACACAGAGGTATAACCTGGTACAATCCGGCAATTACCCCGAAAAATCCTTGACAGCGTAAATCTTTTATGTTACAATGGGAACGTTCCCATTAACGTAAGCATCCTTCTCTTTCAAACTCGGACGAGGTAACTATGGGTCGCAGACCTACCATTATAGATGTAGCCCGCGTGGCTGGTGTTTCCAAAACCACCGTCTCGCGCGTGGTTAGCAGTAATGCTGCTCCAGTGCGGGCGGAGACCCGTCAAAAGGTCCTGCAAGCCATCGAGCAATTGGGCTACGAGCGCAACACTCTGGCCGGCGGCCTCCGCACCGACCGCACCTACACTGTCGCCTTGTTCATCCCTGATATCGCCAACCCTTTCTGGCCCGAGGTGGCCCGTGGCGTGCAGGATGCCTTGGAAAGCGAGGGCTACGCCGTGGTGTTGGCTAACAGTGATTGGGACGCCGACCGGGAGCATGAGTTTCTGGCTATGTCCCGGCGGAACCGCTTCGACGGCCTCATCATTAACCCGGCCAGCGTCACCAACGAGGAGTTGGTTGCCAACGGTATCCCGGCCGTCGTCTTGAGCCTGGACACCGATTATCCTGATTTTGATGTGGTCGGCAGCGATAGCTACGGCGGCACAACTCTGGCCTTAGAGCACTTGGTGGGCTTGGGACACCAGCGTCTGGGCCTCATCAGCGGCCTCTCGCGCGGCTTCCAGCAACCTTCCCGGCTAACCAGTTATGTTGATTTCCTCCACCAGCACGGTATTCCCGTGGAGGATGAGCTGCTCGTCAAATGCCCTTATGGACAGGAGTATGGCCGTCGCAGCATGGAGCAGCTATTGAGTTTGAGTAATCCCCCCACAGCTCTCTTCGCAGCCAACGATATTCTAGCCATTGGCGCGTTGCAAGCGATTCGAGAGGCGGGACTGCGAGTACCTCAGGATATCTCGCTCGTCGGGATGGATGATATCTATGCGGTCTCTGTCACCACCCCTGCTTTGACCACGGTGGCCAAACAGAAATATGAGTTGGGATGCCAGGCCGCCACTTTCCTCCTAGAGCACATCCGCGATGCAGCCCCGGAACATTTCCGGCGGCACGCCTTGCCCTGCCGGTTAATTCGACGCGCCTCTTCAGCCCCACCCAGTTAGATTTCTTCGCTTCGATTTGTCCCAGCGCGTATCATCGGTTTTGGAATTTGAGATGGAATGGGAACGTTCTCAATAGCAATTTTAACGTAGAACAACCAACAACTATCTAAGGAGAGGTGCATGATTACCAGAGAAAAACTGGCGCATGATAGAGATTTGTGCCATAGTAAGGCGGAGGGCTGTCTGACCGGGCTGGCAATTGGAGACGCACTGGGTGATTTAGGTCGGGACGACGCGACCCGCCAACGCTACGGCATCGTGACCAACCTATACACGGGAGCCAAGAGCACCGACGACACGGAGTTCGCGCTGCTCACAGCCCGCACGCTGCTGGATTGCGACGGGGCGTTGACGGCAACGGCCGTGTTACAATCCTGGCAAAAGTACATCCTAGCGCAGGGCGGCGTCTATGAACGGGGGGGGCGCCCCCTGTACGGCGCAGTGGCGAACCTCCAACGGGGACTCACGCCGCCGTTATCCGGCCACGACAACGTACTCAACAACGATGATGGAGCGGCAATGCGCATCGCGCCGATTGGCATTGTCTGCGCGGGAGAGCCGGAACGGGCGGCGGCGCTGGCGGAAATCGAGGCGCAAGTCAGCCATTACGCGGACGGTATCTGGGCGGCCCAGGCAGTGGCGGCCAGCATCGCCGTGGCGATGGTGGATGGCACAACTGAGGAGATCATCGAGGCCGGGCTAAGGCAGATACCCAGTGACAGTTGGCTGGGCCGGGCAATGGCGCGGGCGATGGAAATCTGCGACCAGGCAGGCAGCATCGAGAACGCCTGGGAACGGCTGCACACCGAACTCTGGACACCCGTTCACTCGGTCAGCCCCGAAGCGCTCCCGCAAATCTACGGAGTGTTCCGCCTGACGGACGGCGACTTTCGCCGGGGGATGTTCTGGGGCGGCAACTTTGGCCGGGATGCGGATACGATTGGCGCGGTGATCGGCGCGTTATCCGGTGCCAGGCATGGGGCTTCCGTCATCCCAGAAGCGTGGGTGGAGAAAGTCCGGCGTCCCAGCGGCGTCTGTCTCAAGTTCGCCGCACAGGAAGATATTCCGACGTTGGCCGGAGAGTTGGCCAACCTGATTTTGACGAGGAGGTGAGCTAGATGCACAAAACTTTTTGACCTAATGCAACAGGCAAGTCCATTCTAAACCAAAAACACAATCAAAAGGAGATATGCGAAATGACCAAGAAAGTTAGAAACTTCAGCTACATGCTGTTGATCGTCATGGTGTTGCTCAGTGCGTGTGCCGGCGGACAGGCGACGACAGTAGCACCCGTTGAGGAATCCACCGAAGCACCTGTTGAGGAATCCACCGAAGCACCCGCAGTCCAAGAACCTGTGACCATCGAGTGGTGGACCGTCAGCTCGGAAGAGTACACCGAGCAAGTACAGCGTGATCTGGCCGCCGCCTTCGAGTCCACGCATCCCAACATCAAAGTCAATGTCACCGTGCTACCCGAAGGCGGTTTCAGCGAAAAGATGACTACCGCGTTGGGCGCCGGTGAAGGCGTCCCCGACGTGGCCTTCTTCTGGGATAACAATTGGTTCCCTGAGGCCCTTGATTTGCGGCCCTTCATCGAACGCGATAATTTTGATACCAGTATGTACATCCCCGGCTTTTGGAAGACTCGCGCGCTCTGGAACGATACCGTCGTGGGTCTGCCGCTAGGTGTGGGCGCCCAGTTCGTGATGTACAACAAGGACGTTTTCGACGAAATGGGAGTAACCTATCCCAGCGAAGATTGGACCACAGAAGAATACTTGACCAAAGTGGCGCAATTGAATGACCCAGATCAGAAACGCTGGGGCAGCGACCGCCCCCGGCGGCCTTTCCGGGCTTTATGGTTTAACTATGGCCCTGATGTGCGCCTCTACAGTGACGATAGTATGATCGTAGACGGCTATCTGAACAGTCCCGGGTCCATCGCCGCCTACATCTGGGCCTGGGATTTGGTGGACACCGGCGCGACCCCCACCCCCGCGGATATCGAGGTACTGGGGACGGAAGGGACTGGCCCCATAGATCTCTTTATGGCTGGCCGGTTGGCTATGGCCACACTTAACCAGGGGCACATGCTCAACGCGCTTAACGCAGGCGTCAACTTTGGCATCGTCCCTGAACCGGGAGTGGCCGGCAATGAGCGGTTTGTCAATGCCTGGTCGTTGACCAGCTCTATTTGGAAAGGCACCGAACACCCGGATGAGGCGTGGACCTTCTTATCATGGTGGGTCGGCCCTGAAGGGCAACGCTACTTAATGGAGAATGGGAATCTCTTCCCCTCGATCAATTCAGTTCTCAATGAATACGAGGACGCTGATGAAGAGTATGCGCAAGCCTTCTTCAAAGTGCTCGAACTCACCCAGGTCTCTGAGTGGCGTAACGCACATCCCTGCAACAGCACCGTGTTACGCGCGGTCGGTGATGTGTGGGATAAAATTATGTTCGGAGAAATTGAGCGAGATCAGATTCAAGCCGAACTCGATGCCATCGTGCCGGCGGCGCAAGAGTCGCTCGATGAATGTCGTGAGCGGCTGGGCGGCTAACTCGAATTCGGATAAAAGGAACTGCTCCCCCCTTGAGCAAAAATCAAGGGGGGAACCCTTCTCTTTCCTCACGTTTGACAGGAGGTTATTATGTTAATAGACTGGCGGAGCATGTCATTCCGAGAACGTCGTGAGGCGTTGCAAGGGTATCTGAGTATCTCCCCGTGGGTCATCGGTTTTTTGTTCTTTACTTTGGTACCGGTACTGGTCTCGGTTTATTTCAGTTTCACCCAATGGACCATCACCAGCCCCTCCGAGTGGGTGGGTCTGCACAATTATATCCGTATGTTCACCCAGGACCCTCTCTTCTGGCAGGCGCTTAAAGTTACGGGGAACTTTGTGCTTATCTCGGTGCCTTTGAAACTGATTTTTGGGGTGGCTCTCTCATTGTTGCTGAACCTCAAGGTGCGTGGGATGAACCTCTATCGTACCATTTTTTACATCCCGGCGGTCATCTCTGGCGTCGCGGTCTCGTTGATGTGGATCTGGCTACTGCAACCGGACACCGGGGTCGTCAACACTTTACTGGCTTTGGTGGGCATTAAGGGTCCCGGCTGGTTTTGGGATCCCCAGTGGGCGTTACCTTCGGTGGCCTTGATGAGCGTCTGGAGTGTGGGCGGCAGCGCCATCGTCTACTTGGCCGGGTTGCAAAACATCCCTCCGCATCTCTACGAGGCCGCCAAGATAGATGGGGCCGGGGCTTGGCAGCGTTTCTGGCGGATTACCATCCCGCTCCTAACCCCGACTCTTTTCTTCCAGTTGGTGGTTGAAATGATCGAGTCGTTCAAGGTCTTCACCCAGGCCTTTGTCATCACCAAGGGGGGACCATTAAAGGCGACCTATTTTTACTTGTACTATTTTTACGAGGAGGCTTTCCAAAACTTTAACATGGGTTATGCCTCCGCCCTGGCCGTGGTCTTGATGGTCATCATTATGACCGCGACCATCATCCTCAACTATACCTCGAAACATTGGGTCTATTACGCAGCAGAAGAGGAGGCCACAAAATGAGACCAGAAACGACAATGACACCCTCTATCAAAGCACCGCTTCTTTCCCGCCGAACACGACGGTGGCTAGAGCCGGGGCTGACTTACCTCTTTATGACCGCTCTAGCTTTCATCTTTATGATTCCCTTGATGTGGATGCTTTCGACGGCTTTGAAAGGGCGCTGGGAGATTTTGGCCTGGCCACCACAATGGATTCCCACCACTCCGCACTGGGAGAACTTTACTGAGGCCTTTAGCCGTTATCCCCTAGGTCGCTTTATGCTCAACTCTGCCTTTCTGGTCGCCGCTAACACCGTGGGGCAGTTGTTAGCCGTGCCCCTGATTGCCTATGGCTTTGCCCGGCTACGTTTTCCGGGGAAAAACAGCCTCTTCGTCATAGTACTGGGCACGATGATGATTCCAGGGCATGTCAAATTGATCCCACTCTATACTATCTACCACCGTTTGGGAATGATTGATACATATTGGCCTCTAATTCTACCGGCTTTCTTCGGTAATCCATTCTTCATCTTTTTGATGGTGCAGTACATGAAAACCATCCCCCGCGACTTGGACGAGGCCGCGCGTATCGATGGCGCGGGGACGTGGACTATTCTCTACAAGGTCATTTTGCCTCTCTGCAAACCACCAATGACCATTATCATCGTCTATACCTTCCTGTGGACCTGGAACGAGTTTCTGCACCCGCTCATCTACCTAAACACCTTCGACTCCTTCCCTATTCAATTGGGGTTATCCATGTTCAAGGGGCGTTACAGCGTGGAGTGGAATCTCTTTATGGCAGCGACCCTCATCTCTATTTTGCCCATCCTGATCCTCTACTTCCTCGTCCAAAGACAGCTGATTGGCGGCATCGCCTCAGTGGGGTTGAAGGGCTAGCGCCCCGCAATCGAGGACCAGCAAGCTAATGACAATTCAAGCCATCACTTTTGATTTCTGGAGCACGCTCTACCATCACACCCAATCTCCACAGGGGAGACGATTGCAGCGCATCCAAACGGCCCTAGCCTCTGCCGGGCGCGATGACATTGGAGAGGCAGCCCTATCTGAGGCAATGGAGCGGGCCTGGGATACCTGGAATCGCGTCTGGCGGGGGAAATGTTATACTCTTGGCGCCGCTGAATGGTTGAGACTGGTTCTGGAGCACGTGGGGGGCGACTTGCCAGCTGCGATCTTCTCTCAGAGCGTTGCGGCCCTGGAAACAGAGATTTTGACAGATACGACCGTACCTGTCGAGGGGGCCGCCGCAGTGCTGGCCCGCTTAGCAACCCAGTACCAGTTGGGACTCATCTCCGACACCGGCATAGCCCCAGGGCGCGTATTGCAGACCCGGTTAGAGCGGGATGGGCTGCGGTCTTACTTCACCCACCTGACCTTCTCTGACGAGTTTGGCCGCAGCAAGCCTCACCCCGATGTTTTTCGCGACACCCTGGCCCAGCTGCAGGTCGCACCTCGTCAAGCTGTTCACGTAGGCGATCTGCTCCGCACCGATATCTCGGGCGCACGCGGAGTGGGAATGTACACGGTGCGCTATGCTGGCATTCGTGACGACCGCGATGCGCTTTATCCCGATGCAGACGCCATTATCAAAAACTATAGCACTCTGGAAGCAGTGCTCGAACGGATATATTAGGAATAAGAGGCCCCTTAATTGGAACTCTAGGAATCGAGAGCCTATACACGCTCCTCGTTGTCGGCGATGCCAACAATGGTCGCCGGCAACGAGGGGCGGTTGTGGTTCCTCGAGCTATTACCACAATTTACACGGAGGTGACATAACATGTCTAAAAATTCTATTTTCCCCATCTCGCCGGATTACAGGGACCGTGTCTACGCCGGCTGGCTGGGCAAGTGTATCGGCGTACACTTTGGAGGTCCGCTGGAGAGTTGGAGCTACCAAGACATTCGCGACAATCTGGGCGCAGTAGAGGGGTATCTCCAGCCCCCCGGCAAGGTTTTTAAGCCTGACGATGACCTGGTAATGCCGCTCATTATGATGCGCGCGCTGGAAGATAGTCCAGACCCAGGGCGCCTGACCGCGCAAGAGATTGGGACCACCTGGCTCAATTATCTGAGCCAGGAACGCGGGGCGATCTGGCGCGGCGGTTACGGCGTCTCGTCGGAACACACGGCCTACTTGAACTTACTGCATGATATTCCGGCCCCACAATCCGGCTCAGCGGCCCTCAACGGCCAGACGGTGGCGGAGCAAATCGGCGGACAGATTTTCAGCGATATCTGGGGGTTAGTCTATCCTAACGACCCTCCCCGGGCCGCTGACTTGGCGGAAAAAGCGACCAGTATCTCCCACGACGGGGAAGGAATCAACGGAGGACGCTTTGTGGCAGCGCTGGTGAGCGCTGCTTTTTCCGAATCTGATCCGGAGGACTTGATCGAGACTGCGCTGACGGTGATTCCGCCGGATAGCGAATATGCGCGAGTGGTGCGGGCAATGGTAGCTTGGCACGCCCAGCAACCGGGTAACTGGCGCGCCGCCCGCGAGTACGTCGAGCGCGAATGGGGCTACTCTCGCTACCTGGGCATCGTGCCGATCATTCCCAACGCGGCAGTAATCGTGTTGGCGCTACTGTACGGCGGCGGAGATTTCTCCCGCTCCATCCAGATCGCCAATATGTGCGGCTGGGACACTGATTGTAACGTGGGCAACGTCGGCGCGGTGCTGGGCGTCGCCGTCGGGCTGGAGGGTATCCCCGAGCACTGGCGCGTCCCGTTGAACGACTTGATTGTGTCGTCCAGCATCATCGGCGGGCGCAACATCGCGGACATTCCCGCCACGGCCGATTTCCTCAGCCGCAAAGGACGGATACTGGCCGGTGAAACATTCACTGACGCGGCATTGCCCCGCTACAACTTCGACTATCCCGGCTCCACCCATGGCTTGCTCGTCGAAAAACGGCGCTGCCGGGTAGCCCTGTTGCAACAGAGCACCGAATGGGCTTTTTGCGGACGGGGTAGCCTGCGCGTCACCATTGACCGGCTCAACCGCAAGGGCGAGGTGCGTCTGTTCACCCGCACGCACTACCGCGTGGACGAATTGTCGTCCAACCACTACGAAGCCTGTTTCTCTCCCCGCATCTATCCTGGCCAGCGAGTCACGGTGCAGGTCTATCTACCCGCCGGCGCACCGGGAATCGTTCACACTTCGCTCTTTGTCCGCGACCGGGTGCGCAACCTGGCGCACCAGTCTCCCGGCACAAAATTGCTCCCTGGACAATGGAACCAGCTCTCCCTGGCGCTCCCCGCTATGGAAGACGTCTGTCTCTCAGAAGTCGGGCTCGTCGTGCGCAGCCTGGGGGAGGATCCCTGGAGCGGCGTCCTCCACGTGGATGCCCTGGATTGGGACGGGCCGCCGAACTATAACGTACAGCTGGGCACGCTGCTACCCAACGGCAAGACTACGACCGGTTGGACGACCCACTGTGGCTACTGGCGGGTGGAAAACGGCGCTTACAGCGGCAGCGGCGGGGGACAGAACGAGTCCTACACTGGGGATGTGGCGTGGCAGGATTACCAGATCACAGTGCAACTGCAACCGGTACTGGGCGAACGCCATTGCGTCAACGTGCGGGTGCAAGGCGCGCTAAGCTCTTACGCCGCCGGACTCGTGGCGGGCGAGCGCGTGGCGCTCTGCAAGAAACAGGAGGGACACTATCGCGAACTAGCCTCGGCCCCCTTCCCCTGGCGGCACGGGGAGCTATACACGTTGACCATCGTTGCCTCCGGTAATGCCATCTCCCTATCCGCGAATGGCAAGCAACTGTTACAGGTGACCGACGGGCATGCCCCCTACTCACATGGGCAGATTGGACTGTCGAATGGGGCAGGTTGCCATACCCGGTTCCTCAACCTCCAGGTGGCGGCCCTCGGGGCGTAGAGAGCGTGAAACCATCACATAGAAAGACGTCCCGCTAGAATCTGTAAAGTGAGAGGGTGGGAAACCCTTATTGGTCAAAACGTTGGATGGCTTCACGCCAGGAGTTCAGGCGGCAAATCAACGGGGGCGCGGATAGTTTTTAGGGTGAGCGAGATGGACTATCCCTGGAACAAACACCAGCTCATTTACTGGCCTTGCGCCAACCCCACACATCTTCTAGCGGGCACGCCTCAATACAAGCTCTGCAGGCAAAACAATCAGCGTGGATTTTCTGGCCCTCGTAAAAATCGGCCAGCGCTTGACCCGGACAAGCCTGCCCGCAGAGCTGACAGCCTTTACACTTCTCGCGGTCGATGCGCGGCCGGAAGAGGCTCACCCGTTCCACCAGCCAACCTACCAATACGTGGACTAGAACAAATCCAGAATTTTATCAGCCAACCAGCCTGTCAGTTCAAAATTTGACTTCTTCTCTTAAATTTGCTAAAATGAAAGTAATTTGATGCGGCAGGGAAAAAGAGTGGTTCTTTCCTAATCTCAGGTTTTCCCTGCTGACGATAGTAAATTTATTATCTACTAGGCAAGGAGGTTAAGATGTACCGGATGAGAGAGTTTGCAAAAGTATCACGTTCACCGCACTACTCCCCCCATGCCCCACCATGGGACCGAGGACGCCTCTGGTTGTTGGTTATGGCCACGCTATTAGCAGTATTGGGATTGGCAGCCGCCGTAAATTATGTTGATGTGACAGCTGCACCCCCTCCCGATATCGAGTTTACCAAAACGACTAATGTCGCCCGGGTCCCACTTGAAGGGTTCGTGCCCTACAACGTGGTGGTTGCTTACCACAGTGGCACAGGGCCATTGTTTGGTATGGTGACCGATACTCTACCTGATCACGTTAGCCTCGTTGCCGGGAGCATCGTGACCTCTACCGGGCAGGTGAATCACGACGCGGGGCATGTATATTGGACGTTGGATCAAGGATTGGAGTCAGGGTCCACCGCGACTCTCACTTTCATGGTGCAGGTACATTTTGATCCTGAGCTGTGCGCTCTAGAGCTCGTCAATCAGGCTACTTTGCAGCATGAATTGGGGGATGATCCGCTGGAGGCAATCGCCCCGCCGGTGCTGGTGGTCTGCCCAGATCTAGGTGACGCCCCCGATAGTGATTCTAACCATCACGTGATGGACAACACGGCTTACCCTGTGCCGGTGCTAGGGCACTTCCCCACGGTGTGGGGCGGCACGCCGCCCACGGAACCTGCCGGACCACTTCACTTGGATGCTAGCAAAGTCTGGTTGGGTGATTTTGTTTCTTATGAGATGGAAGCCGATCTCTTGCCCGACGGGGATGCCCAAACCAATATCTTGGCCAATGGGCAAGTGGATATCGCCGACCAGGATAAAGAAGATGATGGGTGGCTCAACCCCCATGTACCCATCGTGGATTGCCACGAGACGTCGTTAAAGGTACGGGTCTCGCGTGCTCTCGGTGCGCAGACCGGACCGATGTACCTCAACGTCTGGTTCGACGGCAATCGCGACGGTGATTGGGCCGATACGCGCTCCTGCCAGGACGGGCGCATCGCGCATGAGTGGATTGTCCAAAACTACGTGATTAACACTGCCGTTATCCAACAAGGATTCAAGGACTTCTGGGTACCGACGGTGTTGGTGCTGAATGACGAGCCGTTATCAGCGGCTTGGTTGCGCTTCACGTTGAGCGAAGTTCCCGCCCCGGCTGCCGGTCAAGGGGTCTTGCCGGATGGACGCGGSTTKCACMMCCCMGAKSRYTTYGCGTTRGGAGAGACCGARGATTATCTRCNGRGANGCYTCGSAAMCYGGYRMTCCCGGTRYSATTGWGATTRYCAAAACAGTYTCYRMGCCTACTGTGCAGCTGGGCGAGRTCTTCACTTATAGCGTYGTGCTGCACCACGTTGGCGGCACCGGGCTGGCGCACACGGCGCTCACCGATACATTGCCGGCGGCGGTGCAGTTGGCCGGGCCGCCCCAAGTCACGGAACTAAATCCCTCTGTGATGCCGCACTTCGCTCGCTTTTATAGCGGCAGGGGGCCAAGTGGCACGGTGATCTGGCACGGCTACCTCTCTCCTGGCGCTAAAATCCGCCTCGATATCCCGGTCAAATTACAGTTCTGCCCGCAGGGGGGAGGAGTGATCACGAACGTCGCCGCCGCTCTCCAGACGGATAAGACTCTAATCTCCGCTCAAGTTGACGTGACGCCCGATTGTGATGAGCCGCTAGACCCGGGAATCGGTCTGCAAAAGCGACTCCTGTTAGGGGACGAGCTACTCTCTACTGCCAATATCCTGCCGGGGCACGAGGTCCGCTACCGGTTAATGTTGACCAGTACCAGCGCCTTGACCCATACCGTCCATATCACCGACAACCTGCCCGCTGGTTTGATCGGGCTCAATGTCCATGCAAGCAGTGGCGCAGCCCATCTAATCCACGCCGGACGGATAGTGATCTGGGATGGGCAACTGGGGCCGGCTAATCAACCGCTCTACATCTGGATCCGCGCCCGCTTTAGCCGGGAGGTGGAATGTGAGCAGCTGTTGATCAATCAAGCTCAATGGGTCACTCGCTTCTTCGCGGGTGAGAGTAATGAGGTCGCGGTGCATTTGCGTTGCTGGGATCTGGGCGATGCACCCGATAGCACCAATCACTTTGGCGTGCCGATGACGGCCTATCCTAACGCCGGCCCCATTTCTGGAGCCGTTACTGGAACTATTACGGGCGCCTATCCCACCGTCTTTGGTGTCTCCTCGCCAGAGTTTGGGCCAGCCCATAGGTATCCGCACCCCTTCCATCTGGGCCGCCGGGTGAGCATTGAGGAAGAGGCCGATATCGGCTTAGATGCCGACCCGTTGAATAACATTCTGCCACTCCTCGATATCCCTGACCGGGACCGCTTTGACGATGGCGTGGATTGGAGCAAGGTTTCCTTCGACCATTGTCGACCAGCCCAGATTCCGGTAGAGATTTACATTGCTCCGCACCTTTCGGCGATATTTACACAGACTGAGCGAATGGCCTATCTCAACCTCTGGTTGGATAGCAACCGCGACGGCGATTGGGCTGATGATTATGATTGCTCTGGGGTCTCTGGAGTGCATGAACATATCGTCATCGACCATCCAGTCGATGTGGGCGCGTTGGGGCCGGGGCTGCACATTATTCACGTGACCACTAACAAACCGATTTTCTGGCCGGAGCAGTGGGAAAATCATCCTGCCTGGCTGCGCGTCACGTTGAGTGAACGAGTCTCTAACAAAATGTTAGGCGGCGGCAGTTACGGTGATGGGCGCGGCTATGCGCTACCTTTCCTGACCGGCGAGACAGAGGATTATCTCTACTATGCTCCCGCTAATCCTGAGCGCCCGGCCGATCCCGCCGTAGACAAGCGCGGTTATCTCTATCCTAACTTCGAACCGCAGGCAGGCCAGCAAGCCTGGTTCATCAACTGGATGGTGGAGTACCAGAATAAGGGGTTGGCGCCGGCTCTAAACGTCCGCGTGGTCGATAGTTACACTGGCCCACAACTGCTAATTGACGAACATTCCTACCCGCACCTCGTCCCCACCATTGACGGGCAGACGTTAACTTACACCGTCGGCGCGTTGGCCGCAGGCGCCCAGGGATTCATTGGGCTACATGCTGAGTTGCCTTTCACTATCACGCCGGGAACGGTGCTCACTAATACCGTCACTATCCTCAGCGACAACGACGCCCATCCCGGTAACAACGCCGTGGTAGTCACGCGTACCATCCCGCTCCTGCCGCCACTGATCGTTTTCCCGCGACCGGGCACTATCTGCACCGGGACCTTCACCGTCACTGGACGGGCACAGATTGGGACGCTGGTAAATCTCTACGTAGACGGGGCGCTGGTCGCCACCCTCTCCCCGGATGCCTCCGGCCATTGGAACCACCCGGTTACGCTGACCGACGGCTTACATGATTTCTACGCCAGCGCCCGCACGCCGGGCGGTCTCACCAGTTTGCCTTCCCCGCACGTCAAAGTCATCGTGGATAGCACGTTGAGCTGGAATCCGTTGAGCCTCCGCTTCCGCGACGAGAACGGACATCTCTTCTTCCCGCGAGACATGCAGGGCCGCGCGGACGAGACGGGTTGGCATATCTTTTTGAATGCGGATACCACGTACACCGTCACCGTGGGGCTATGTTGTACTGAGCCTAACGCCCAAGTGACGTTGGAGGTTGCCGGGGTGGGGCTCATCACCCTAACTGACCCCGATGGCGACCAGCTCTTCGAGGGCGTCTTCACCACCCCCATTCAAGTCCCGACGCATTGGTACGTCCGTCTCTGCGTGACTTGTAATCTGGTGCAACGCTGCACCGATGGCGAAGTATTGATCGATCCGGAGGGCACGGTCTTCGACGTAATCCACGGAACGGAGATCGAGGCAGCTACCGTCGGGTGTTACGAAGAGCAGGCTATTGGAGTAGCCGGCAGTGAGGGAACTTACACCCTCTGGAATGCCACGGACTATGGACAAGTCAATCCTCAGACGACGGCGGCTGAGGGCTACTTTAGCTTCTACACCCCCCCGGGAACGTACCAGCTGGATGTAAGCAAAACCGACTATCAACCCTATCGGAGTTGGGAGATCGCCGTCACCGATGCGCCGGTGCATTACGATATCCCGCTGGCGCCTGAATTGAATGTCACACCAGACTACACCATTACCATCAGTGCTGGCGGGTTTGATCCACCCATACTCACAGTCGCGCCGGGTACCGTGATTGCCTGGCTCAATATCGACGCCGATCCGCACACCACCACGAGTATCACGCCTACCGTCAGCTACGGAGGAGCTGCTCCTACAGCTCTCCCGAGTAGCGCCGGCTGGGATAGTGGTCTCTTAACGATGAGCGCTAGCCATCATCGGCAGCTCGACGTCCCCGGCACTTACACCTACTACGATTACGAGAACCCGAATTACACCGGCATTCTTATCGTAGAATACCAAATCTACCTCCCGCTGGTGTTGCGGAATAGCGACTAACCCAACTTCTAAGCCAAATAAAAAAGCCCTGGCCAGTTAATTAACTGGCCAGGGCTTTTATTCTAGAACTAGCTAAATTGAGGAAACTCCCCTATCCGAAGATCAATTGTTCCAATTTCTCAATATACTCTTCCGATACATCTGGGAAAAGTAAGCCTCCTTTCACCTTGGCCCCTCTTTCCTGGAACTCGTAGCCACTCATACTTAACCGCACATCTCGAGAGCCGCGCACAATCTGAAAGAGTCCCCAGAGCGGATTGTGGGAGAAATCGGTATCAACGACCTGTATTTTGCCGCCTTTGAGATAGATAACGTCTGCGAAACCAGCGCGATCAGGGTCCGGCGTGATCAGGATGATACGCTTGTTGGTTAACAGAAAGCGCCATTGCTGGTAAGCTAGCCAAGCCACTCCCCACTGGAAGATTAACGCCAATTGCAACATCAACAAGCCGGCGAAGATCATTTGCCAGGTGGCGTTGCCAAATAGATTGGCAATCAGAAGTCCAGCTAGCACTGGCAAGCCCAGATATACACTCCACAACCCCAATATCCGGGGTAAGGCCAACCGATAATTAGCCATACGAATTTCTAGCTCGATCTCTTCGCCCACCAGATAATGAGGCTTAGGAGTCACGCTATCTTTGAGCGGTTCTATTAACTGGGTAAAAATTACCCGAACCCGTTCTGGCAGTTGTGGCACATTCACACCTCTTCCTAAATTCCCATTTGGGATTTCAACATTCACGGAGTGGCCGGTATAACTAGCTGCTGGCCAACTTTGATAATGTCGTCAGGGAGATTGTTCTGCGTTTTAATAGCAGCCACGCTGACGCCCGGATATTTACGGCTAATGCTATACAGCGTATCGCCGGATTGGACAGTATAAGTGGATTCCGCGGTGGCTGCTTGACTAGAGATATTTGGGGATTCTGCCCCTATCTCAGGAGTAGCCGTGGGGACAATCTCTTCGCCTCCGGTAGGCGTAGCTTGAGGAACTTCGGGGGTGACAATCTCCGTCGTCGGTTCTGCCATGGTGTTGTTCATCACCTCTGTCCAGAGCTCATGACTGAGAGTCTCTAATTTCTGGACGTTCCCCGATTCACTGGTGTTGTGCATCAAACGTACTCCCCACCACGGAACGAAACGCGACACAATCCATAAGATAGCTAACAAAGTAAGCACTACTCCCGCGAAATAGGAGAATAATTTCGCCAGGTTGACAGAGGAAGGATTTTGCTTGAAAATTATCCAAATTCCCCACGCCACAGCCAATAGAATTAAACCCAGTGGAATCAATGCACCTGTATTCATCTCTCTAACCTCCTCCCTTTATTAAAATAATAATTTATATCATTGCACCGTTGGGCAACTGTCCACCGGCAAAAAACTGAGAGGGTCTACAAACCCTGCTCGGATTTTATCATAAATCGTGTAATGTGTTAGTGCCGTCTGGCTCCCCGCGCCTCCTACGGCGGCAACGACTGCTCCGGCAGTAACTCTACCTTCTCTGGCAACATAGGCCCGTAATCCAGTAAGCCAAACCGTCCACTCCTCATTCTCGATCTGGATCGCCAAATGTCCATATTGATCTGTGTAGCGCGTGAGCTCGCCCGGCAGGGGCGCCAAAATGAGAGAGGTCTTGGCCGGTAGGAAATCCACCCCCGGCAATAAATCGCAGGCAATGTTGCTCCGCTGTACCGGTGTTTCCAAGAAGGGGCTGGTGAGAGGTCGTAAACCCGGCTCCCCGTCTTGATGCGGGGCAACAAAGCACGCTTGCACTACTGGAACACGGCAGGTAGTAGTGGCGCGTGCGCTACCCAACTCGTTGATTTTGACTGCTGAGATTTTTGTCTCTATCTTGGCTAGCACTTCCCTAGCCAGCATCAATGGCGCGCGCACTAATTTAGCTGGCGCCGGTTCGCCGCGTTGCATCAGTTGCGCCTGTATGGCCAGATGCGTGGGCCAAGCTCCCAATGCTTGCAGCTGATATTCCCGTCCCTGCACGTCTACATGTAGCATGTTCTGATGGGCATTATCGTAGCCATTCATCACATACCCGGAGCTAGCAGGGTTTATCTGCGTGCGCGGGCCGGCATTGTAGTAAAGGTAACACTGTTTTAATAGCTGTGGATCTGTGGTGGTATAACTAACGGCGGGACAATACTCTTTGAAAGTGCGGGCGCCCAGTTGCAGTTGATAAGCGAGCTCCCAGGGGGTGCTAGCTCCAGCTGGAAAGCAAGGCAACTCACCACTTTGTACATCGCTGTACAATCCCATAATCCCCTCACAATTGAGTGGATTTTCCGTCTTCAAACCGCTCTCTTTGTACCACAAAACCAGCGGAACGACAGGCGGTATATCTTCTTGATAAGCGATAAGTCGAGAGATATCGGCCCACTCCATGATCCGTTCTTGTTGGACGGCCGTAAATTGATACCGGCGGTTCCAAATGGTCTGGCTGCTCACGCTCAGAGTTAGCGGAAAGGTGATCAGGAGTATCACATCCAGTGCGCCACGCAGAAGAGCGTGAAGCATCACCCGGATTTGAATTTTCAAGAAAGGGTTCACGTAAATCCGTGACCATTCTAGCAGCCATTGCGGGAGCAAGTCCATTAGGCGCATCATTTTTACATTATAGACCACATTGTTTGAATTTACAAACCTTAGCCAGGAGAAGAAGTCCCGTATCATTTTTTGCTATTTTTCTCCGGATTGCAACCAGCTTGACTTCGCCAGTTGTATTGACTTCACCCCTCGTCTCGTTATACTACTGAGTTAAATAACCAGTGAGGAGGATAGTTTGGGAATCAGCGTAACAGTAGGTTCATTAAATCCAGTCAAGATCGCGGCGGCCAGAGCGGTGTTACGGCGCGTGTATGGGCCAGATGTGAACGTGCAAGCGTTAGCGGTCGCCAGCGGCGTCTCCGCGCAGCCGTGGGGTGACGAGGAGACGCGCCACGGCGCGCTCAATCGCGCCAGGGCCGCGCGGCAGCAAACCGAGGCGGATTTCGGGGTGGGGATTGAAGGCGGGCTGCTGGAGGTAGCGGGCGAGATTTACACCTCAGCTTGGTGCGTGATGGTGCGAAGGGACGGCGTCACCGGTCTCGCTGGCGGCGAAAATATGTTGCTGCCGGCCACGGTAGTGGAGAAATTGCGCACCGGGCAAGAGTTGGGGTTGGCCATCGACGCGGTGACAGGAGCGCACAATAGCAAGCAGCAAGGCGGCGCTATCGGGGCTTTCACCGCCGGGTGGTTGAGCCGCCAGACGGCTTACGAACATCTGCTGACGTTGGCCCTAGCCCGATTTCTGCAACCGGCCTACTATGTCGCTAGCCTGGAGTAACGCGTTGCTACGCTATGCCGCTGTGCCGCTACCGTCATCCAGCGGCAAGGTGAACGTGAAGGTGCTGCCCTCGCCCTCGGTGCTGGCGGCCCAGAGACGCCCGCCGTGGGCGGCGATCAGGCTACGAGCGATGGTCAACCCCAAGCCGCTGCCGCCGGTAGCGCGACTCCGGGCGCGATCTCCACGCCAGAACCGCTCAAAGAGATGGGGCAGATCCTCGGCGGGGATGCCGGGGCCGTCGTCGCTGACAGAGACGAGCACCTCTCCTGGCTGCGCCGTGGCCCGCACCACGATCTTCCCGCCTGGCGAGAGATAGCGGAGAGCATTGCTCAGTAGATTGCCCAGCACTTGAGCCAGTCGATCACGGTCCGCTTGGATCGGGGGCAGCGTAGGCGGAGTATCCAAAGCTAAGGTTATTTGGCGCTCCGTGGCTTGAAGCTGGTAACTTTCCACTACTTGGGATAAGAAGGCGGGCAGTTCCAGCGGCGCCGGGTGGATGTGCAGCTCGCCCGCATCAGCCAGAGCTAGTAATTGCAGATCCTGCACCAGCCGGGAGAGGGTGTGGACTTGCGCCAGGGACGCTTGTAGATTGGCGCGGTCGGTGGGATAGACCTCATCCAACATAGCTTCCAGGATTCCCCGGATGATAGTGAGGGGGGTGCGCAACTCGTGCGCCACGTCGGCGGTTTGGTGACGACGCGCTTCTGCGGCGCGCGCGAGGTTATCCGCCATCTGGTTGAAGCTGGTCGCCAGTTGGGCGATCTCATCTTGGCCTTGTACCTCGGCGCGTGCGGAGAGGTCACCGCTGGCGATGGTTTGGCTGGCGGTGGTCAGTCGCTGTAGCGGCGCGATGATGGAACGGAAGAGCAAGCCGCCGACGAGTAGCGCGACGCTAACCGCAGCTAATGCTGCAATCCAGAGTACGGTGTGAACCCGTTCCAGAAACTCCGTCTGTTCCGGCGCCAGATGTGCAGCTGCATGACCATCAACCGCGATTGGTAGTAGATGGCCGATGGTCTTCCCCGCCAGTTCGATGGTTAGCCCTCCCCGCAGTTCAGTTGACGATAGGACGCCGGCCGGTGAACCGGTTGTATCGGCCACCACCACCCCCGCCGCATCGGTCACGCGAAAATGGAGTTCTGACCCGGTTGCTCCCCGACCCGGTCCTTCTCCCCGGTGCATGCCAGAGAGAAGCGGTAAGGCGTCCTGCAAACCCGCCCAACTGCCGTGTTCAACGTAATAGGCGTGCAATTCTGTCAGCTGCCGTTCCCATTGCCCGCCGTGCGCAAAAGCGTAACGGCGGAACTCGGTCTCGGTGATCCAATTGGAGAGCAGGGCTACCGTGCCCACGGCGACCAAGATGACAATGAAAAAGGCCAACATACCTTTCCAGAAGAGGCTACGCATCACTGAGCTCCTGATTGAAACGATAACCCACGCCGCGCACGGTGAGGATGTATGGCGGCTGGCCGGCGTCCGTGCCCAGTTTGTGACGCAGGTTTTTGATATGCGCATCTATGGTCCGCTCGTAGGCGGCGAAAGCGACGCCATGTAGCGTTTCCAAGAGCTCCCCTCGGCTGATGACCCGTCCAGGATGAGCCAGCAGAGCAGCTAGAATATCAAATTCAGTAGGAGTCAGTTCCAATGCTGCCCCGGCCAGAGTCGCCTGGTGAGCTTCGCGGTCCAGAAGTAGCTGCCCGGCGCGGAGCACGGGGGTGGATTCCAGGCCAGAATCAGCTTGGGTGCGGCGCAACACAGCCCGCACGCGCGCGACTACCTCGCGGGGACTGAACGGTTTGGTGATGTAATCATCGGCCCCCATTTCTAGTCCCACAATGCGATCTAGCTCCTCTACCCGCGCGGTGAGCATGATGATGGGCACGTCACGCTCTTGGCGTACCCGGCGCGTGAATTCCAACCCATCCATCTGGGGCATCAGGATGTCCAAGACCACCAGGTCGGGCTTCTCGTGGCGGGTGACGTAGAGCGCTTCTTGCCCGTTGGAGGCAATCACCACGCGGTAACCGGATTTTTCCAGATAGGAACGTAGCAATCGGACAATTTGAGGTTCATCATCAACCACCAAGATAGTCTGGGGCATGTTCTTAGCTCCTTGATTTAGCAAAACCAGTATTTTCTTTCTCCGTCTCGGAGTGAGGTAATCTGAGTTCCAGGGCACCCGGGCGTGGGCAGGCATCCAGACAGTCTAAACAGCGGATACATTCCGGGTGGTGGATGTTTTCAGGTAGCCCTGCAATCCCCATGCCGCAAGCTCTCTCACAGAGGCCACAGGCTATGCAAGTGTTCGCGTCGGTGGCGATCTGGATGAACGAAAATTTGTTAAAGAGAGCTAGGATCGCGCCGAGGGGACAAAAGTATCTGCACCAGAAACGTTCCACCAGCAAGGAGCCGGTGATGACGATGCTGAAGACACTCCAGGAGATGAGCGAGTGGAGCTCGAAGTGGAAGAGGGTTTTGTAGGGACAAAATGGCTCCAGAGGCGGCACTACGGCACTCACGCTATTCCACAATACTCCGCCTAAAACCAAGTATTTGAGGTAGCGAAGGGGTTTATCTATGGCGGGCGGTATTTTGAGCGGCAGCCAGGCGCGACGTCCGCCGGTCAGTTTTTGAGAGAGTTTAGCCAACCATTCCTGCACCGATCCCAGCGGACAGATCCAGCCGCAGAAGGCGCGCCCTGTTAGCAGAGCCGTCACCAGGGTGGCGGCTAGCAAAATCAAGTTGGAGGGGTGCAGTTTACGGAGGAAGGTCCCCGTGGTAATAAAACGCCAGAGGGTCTCTACGCCGCCGAAGGGGCAATAGGCGTCAAAACTGGGCGCGCCGGTCAAGCCGCTGCCCATCCAGAGATGGCGGGCGCCTACGAAGAGGGCGAAGGCGACAAAAGCCGCTTGGATGATCCGGCGTAAGGTGACCACTTTGCGGGGACGTTTAGCTCTCTTGGTCATAGCAGCTCTCCGCGTGGTTGTTTAGCCAGCTAGTCGCGCTGGTGAGTGTCACCGGTGCGTGTACGCTTCCAAGCCTAGATACTCCCCCCCCTTGGGTCTCCCAGTAATTGGCGGCCATGCTCAGTACGATAATTCCTAAGAAAATCGCCAATAAGATGAGGGGAAAGATAAATTTGTTTACGCGCATAGTTCCTCCTGTTTCACGGCTCCGAGTGATCACAGATACCATTTTCATTCTGATCCACGTACCGGCCACACTCGCCGGGATAAGGATCATTTACCAAACCAAAAGGACAATCAGTCTGTGGTTGAGACGTGGGTGTGGGCGGGGCGGAGGTGCTGGTGGCTTCAGCTGTTGGCGCGGCGGTCTCCCCCGCTGAGGGCCAGCTAGCTACCTGGGGCGTCTCTGTGGAAGAGACCGGGGGTATCCCCGTGGGTTCCGTTGCCAGAGTTACTTCGCTGGTTGCCTCTGCCAGTGCGTTTTGCGAGCGATCACAGATGCCATCAGCATTTAAGTCAATGATGGCGGTGCAGGGGCCGGTGCAAATCCCGCGGCCCTCGTAGTCTAAGGGACACGCACCCAAATAGTAGCTGCCGACTAAGCCTCCCACTAACAAAATCGCGATTAAACTGATAAGCATATAACGTATTTTCATTGTAACCTGCCTTATAGAAATAGTAGTTAAATAACTGCAACTTGTCAAATTGCAAGCGGACGGAAAGAAAATGGGCTGAGAACAGTTTTGCTCTCAGCCCAACCATTATGCTACGCTTTGATTTACTGGTGGCGGCGACCTCCTCGATGGGAGCCTGAAGTTACCTTGTCGCCATCCGCATCTTGGAAGCTGTGACCATGTCCTAGTCCTTCTCCCGGCTTGCTGCCACAGTCGTCACAGATACCGTCGCCATCTGCATCTACGAAGCGGTCGTTCACGCCGTCGCCGTCCGCATCCACAAAGCCGTGGGCGTAGCCATGTCCTTCTCCCGGCTTGCTGCCGCAGTCGTCACAGATACCGTCGCCATCTGCATCTACGAAGCGGTCGTTCACGCCGTCGCCGTCCGCGTCCACAAAGCCATGAGCGTAGCCATGTCCTTCTCCCGGCTTGCTGCCGCAGTCGTCACAGATACCATCGCCATCTGCATCTACGAAGCGGTCGTTCACGCCATCGCCGTCCGCGTCCACAAAGCCCCACGCATATCCGGTTCCACTGCCCGCTAAATCGCGTTTGCCATCGCTATCCTCGGCTTCACCTGGGCCTTGAGCCAGAGTGGCATTGACTAAAAGCGTCACGAGTAAAGCCACGGTCATCATGCCACCAATAACTTTCATCCACTGTTTCATTTTTTCCTCCATAGATTCTCTAAATGTGTATTTTCGGGCGGAATAAGTTACCCTTGAGTTGTAGCCCGGTTTCTTACCAACTCTGGCTATAGTATATTCACCCTGTATGTATTTTTCTTGAAGGGAATGTGAAGGATTTATGAAGATTTGACTCCACTGAAAAAAGATAGCTTGCCGCAATGGGCAGGTCAGGTGGCTCGGCCAGGAGACCGACCACGGCTGCGCTAGTGTTCTGGCAGCTCTGATTTGGGTGGTGGGTAGTAATTTTGCCTGGCGACTGAAGTCGCGGCTACTTTTGCCAAGTCCACCTACGTGGACTAATGCGCGGCTAGACATATTGGGAGTAGTAACCGAGGCTTACGGAGAGGAGCCATCTCATCATTTTCCGCTTGCCAGAACACTAGCCGCCCTTTCGCATTGGTGGCTCGGTTAGGAGACCGGCCACAGCTACTTGAGGTCGTGCTGTGACGCTACGCCGCCGCCACGCTGCCACGCTAGCGCGCTCTCCACGCTGGCTGCTAGCTGATCCCAGGAGAAATGTGCTCGCACATCAACCGCCGCTCGCGCGCCCAACGCCTGGCGGCGATCTGCATCGTCTAGCAATGCCAACAACGCAGCTGTGAACGCCTCGTCATCCCCCGGCGGCACCAAGAGACCGGTTTCCCCGGCGCGGATCATCTGGGGGAGCTCTCCGACTGCCTCGGCTACCACCGGGATGCCGGCGGCGAGCAGATCCAGCAGTTTGACCGGGCACTTGGTGCGGTTGATCAAGGTGTCGTCGAAGGGATAGAGCGCCAGATCCGCCTGCGCAAAGTGCGCGGGGAGTGCGGCGGCGGGCGCCAGTCCTGCGTAGATCAGATCATCCGTGGGTGCGGGGGGAATCTTCTCGGTGACGCGCCAACCGGCCTCACGGGCCAAGCGGAGCAACGTCTGTTCCTCAGCGAAGAAGCCTTTTCCCACCACCCAGAGCCGCACAGCGGGACGGGCCGCCTTCACGCGCGCGACGATATGCCAGAGCCGCGCTACCTCGTACTCAAAGAAACGTGTGTAGAGCAACAAGGTGGGGCGGGACGTCGTCCCGTAGCTGGTGGTGGGGGCCGCCGGTCTGGCCAGCACGCCGTTGGGCAGATAATGCACGCGCTCCGGCGCCACGCCCTGCGCCCACGTCAGCGTTTGGAGCGCGCGGCTGGCGACGGTGACGGCGTCCGCGTGCCGTAACCCCCAGCGCTCTTGCCAGGCGAAGAACCATTTGAGCGGCAAGGGATAGGGATTGAGGTCGTTCCAACCGCCGGCCCCTTCCCAATCATCGGTATCGACGATGACCGGCAGCGTGGAGAAGCGCGCCAAGAACCAATGGGCCAAACCGGCATAGGCTTTAGGCTTGAAAGCGTAGATTAAATCCGGTCGCAGTTTATGGGCGCGGCGAGCTAAGGCGGTTGCCAACCGGAGGTGAAACCAGCCCGGCACGCGCGCGGGCAGCGACAAATTCTCGATGCGGACGCCGGCATCTTCCCAGGAGCGTCCCGCGTCTGCGGGGTTCTGCCAGGGCGGTAGCAGCAGCGTGACCGCGTGGCCGCGCTTGACCAATGCGCGGGCCAGCGGCAGTGCGCGGACACTCATCGTGCCGCGCGGACGCAAACCAAAGGGGCCAAGCATGACAATGTTCATAGTGGGGTTACGTCAACTTTCATCCACAGATTACGCAAATTAAAGAGATTTTTTAGGACGCAGATGAACGCAGGCTACGCTCGCAGATCAAAAACAAGAGGTCAGTATTTATCTGCGCCAATCTGCGTCCTATATAATTTACCCCTCACCAGGAATAGGCGGCAGCTGGAACTGCTCCTCCAGCGACATGTTGGACGGGCGGTGTCCCAAGCGCACGCTGATCTCTAATTCCTCGCCATCACGGAGAACGAGGAGCTCTATCTCGTCCCCCGGTTCGTGACTGAGGATGATATCGCCCAGCGGGGTGAACTCGGTAACAGCCAAGTCATCCACCTTGACGACCACGTCACCGCGCTCTAGCCCGGCCTCCTCGGCGGGCGTATCGGCGAGGACTTGCAAGATTTCCGCTCCCTCGCCGGTCATTTCGTAAGCCACGCCCAACCAGGCATCATCTTCTGTGGGCAGCGTAAAAGGCTGCCCTTCCGGCGCTGCGTCGGGATCGGGTATCCAGGGTGTCTCCGGG
This sequence comes from Thermoflexia bacterium, assembly GCA_011192175.1. GTDB lineage: Bacteria > Chloroflexota > Anaerolineae > B4-G1 > SLSP01 > G713. The sequence goes on along the minus strand of DUEJ01000017.1, from coordinate 1,426 downwards.
CGCATAGCCCCATAATTTTGAGTTATGGACATTCTCTGCCCCAGCGCGTAGCCTATTAATCCGCCAAAGAAGGTTCCGCTAAAGCAACATGAGAGCAATATCCCCCAGGCGATCAAAACTAAGGCCAATATCTTCCAACCATTTACTTTGTCGTTCATGGAGCTGCCTCCTCTGCTTGTTGATAGACATGTTGAAACTCGGTGGCATAATCCGCAGCAATGCCTGAGTTATGAATAATCAGGACATTCTCATCGTTCTTTTCGGCGGCGCTGCGCGAGAAGTTGTAGGAACCGGTGATCACCACATCACCATCTATGATGATGACTTTATGGTGCATAACGTAGGGATTACCATCAGCCAGCACACTGATGCCGGCGGTCCGCAAAGCCTCCACGTCAGAGCCGCTGCCTTTCACATTGCGGGTCTCTACTACCCCACGCACGGTCACACCCTCGCGCGCCTTGCGGCTGAGGACTTTGGAGATTTCGTTATCGGTGAGGACGAAGGCCATGAATTCGATGCTGCTCTGCGCCTCCTCCAATAACGCGACAATCCGGCTTTGAATATCCTCTTCAGGGGCAAAGTAATTTTCCACCAATGTGCCGCCGATCTTCACTTCTGTATGGGGCGTATCGGCGGGAGAGCTCGCCCCAAATTGTTGCGTAGTAAACATCTCCTCGAACTCCACCGTGTAATTTTCCGCCAGCGCCTCGGATTCCAACATCACGATGTTGTTATTGTTGCGGTAGGCGCCGTTATTGGTGAGATTACAGGAGCCAGTCCAGACCAGATGCTCATCAATGACCACGAACTTATTGTGCATAAACGGATCCCGATCATCGGTAATTACGGGGATCCCCGCTTGCGCCACGTGGACTGTACCGGCTTCATCCACGTAATCGGTATCCGTCACCAGCCGCACCGTCACGCCGCGTCCTTGCGCTGCGACCAGCGCGTCGGCCACGCGCAAGAGATCAAAGTCATAGGCCGCCACATCCACGCTGCGGAGGGCGCCTCCAATGGCCATGGCCAGACTTTCGTCCACCCCCCCGGAGCGATTGGCCGCCTCATCGGGATACAGGGGCGCGGTGAAAACGACCTGAATGCCGCCTTGCGGTTCGTTGACCACGGAACTGCCGCCAGAATCCAGCAAGTCAATGCCTAAAAATTCCTGCGTGGCCCACAAAACGATGATCAAGAAGAGGGAGAGTAAAAACTCTTTCCAGCCTAGTCGTTTGCCTTTGGTTGCCATAATTACTCCTTTATAAATTTACATAGGGAGGGACGGAATGTTATTTTAGCCTCTACGAAAGTATTCCAGGTGAGGTTAGTACAGTGGTCTTTGTTCATAACCTTGCAATCCGCCATCAAGGGACCAAATAAGTACATGCCGATTTCTGTTCAAGGCACACTGCGTGCGAAAATC
>DUEJ01000169.1 GCA_011192175.1 Thermoflexia bacterium | reverse complement strand
CCCGATCCCAACACCACGCTCTCCGCTGGGATGGAGCACTTGTTAGCCTTGCAAGCGGCGGGCCTGACGCACGTCCATCTGCTGCCGTCCTTCGATATCGCTTCCGTGCCAGAAGCGAGTGTGGCGCGCACGCCTACCCTCAATCCCACCGGCTACGCCCGCGATGCCGAAGAACCGCAAGCCACCATCGCTCTCTCCCGCACCACCGACGGCTTCAACTGGGGTTACGATCCCTACCACTACGGTGCGCCCGAAGGTTCCTACAGCACCAATCCCGACGGCGTGACGCGCATCCTCGAATTCCGCCGCATGATTGCGGCGCTCAATCAGAATGGCCTGCGTGTGGTGATGGATGTGGTTTACAATCACACTTCCGCCAGCGGACAGGCGGCTAAATCGGTGCTAGATAAGATCGTGCCGGGCTATTATTATCGCTACGATACCAACGGCGTGTTGCAACAAACCAGCTGTTGCCCCGATACGGCTTGTGAGTACGAGATGATGGAAAAGTTGATGGTGGATACCCTCGTCCGCTTCGCGGAGGATTACCGGGTGGACGGCTTCCGCTTCGATCTGATGAACTTGCACACCCAGCGCAACATGCTCAATGTGCAGAGCGCCATCAACGCTATTGACCCCGATATCTATCTCTACGGCGAGGGTTGGGATTTCGGCTCGGCCAAAGATAAGGGTCTGACGGATTGCGCCGCCGGCTGGTGCTACGCGCAGAAATATAATATGACTGGCAAGGGAATTGGCCTCTTCAACGATATCATCCGTGACGCCACCCACGGCGGTTACAGCCAGAATACGACTGGAATCCGCGAGCAGGGTTTTAGCAACGGGTTGAGCTACGATTGGAACGGCTACGCATACAGCAACCGCGACCAGAGCGCTCTGCATACCGTCATGGATACGCTGCGCTCCGCCCTCCGCGCCAGCGGCGTTGATTATAATGGGCAAGGCGCGCCGTTCACCGACGATCCGCAGGAATCTGTGGCGTATGTGGAAAAACATGATAACGAGACGCTCTTCGATCAGAACGCCTTCAAATTGCCGCATGGCAATGGCAGCGGCAATGACGGTTGGATCGGCAGTGGCAGTATCCCCACGACGACCATCACCGACCGGGTGCGCGCGCAGAATATGGGGCAGAGCCTGATAGCGCTCTCCCAGGGCGTGCCCTTCTTCCAGATGGGGACGGATATCCTGCGTTCCAAATCGCTGGATCGCAACAGTTATGATTCCGGCGATTGGTTCAACAAAGTCTATTGGGATTATAGCGAGAACAACTTTGGTAAAGGGTTGCCGCCGGCGTGGGATAATGACATCCGCTGGGACATCATGCGCCCGTTGCTGACGGATACCACCACGCTTGATCCGGCCACGACCAACATTGAGTTTGCCGCCGCGCACTTCCGCGAGCTGCTACGCTTACGCTACTCCTCGCCGCTCTTCCGCCTGACCACCGAGGCCGACGTCAACGCGCGGGCCAGTTATTACAATGGCGACAATCTCCTGGACGGCTTCCTCGCCTTCCGTCTCTCTGATGAGGTCGCTCCCGATCTCGATAGTAGCTATGAAAACATCTTCGTCTTCTTCAATGCCAACAAAGCGCAGCAGAGCATCACTATTTCCGGCGCCGAGGGGTTCACTTTGCACCCGCTGCACACTGACGGCGTGGACGACGACCCGGTGGTGCAGAGCGCTGTCTTTGACGATACGACCGACACCTTCACGATTCCGGCGCGGACGACTGTTGTTTTCGTCTCTGACCAAGCGCTCACGTCCCCGTCTGCGCCGAGCACGCTGGATTGGGTGGGCTTGCTCTGGCCGCGCGGCGGTACCGCCAACCGGCTTGACGAGGGGAACGCCTCCAGCGATTTGAATCTCTATGTGCAGGTTTACGAAGAAGGCGTGACCGAGGCGGCAGGGGAGGGTGCAGATATCGACTGTTACTTGCATTGGGGCGAATACGGCGAGAGTTGGGCCACCGATCTGATGACCTACAATGTGGATCAGGGCAACAACGATGAGTATATGATAACCATCACCCAGAGCACTCTCAACGCTTTGCCGCCGGGTACTTACGGTTTTACCGCCTATTGCCAGAAAACGGCAGAAGCCGGCCAGAAATGGAAAGAGGATAGCTACGATATCAACGGCGATAGCAGCGACGATGACCAGGGCGACGGTCTATTGACCGTTATCCCCACGGGGGATACCTCTCCGGCGCCCGCTGGGGGCGTCTTTGTGCATCTTTTTGAATGGCCGTGGACTGATGTGGAGAAAGAGTGTACCTTCCTGGCCGAGAAGGGCTACGCGGCGGTACAGGTTTCGCCGCCCAATGAGCATCTGGTTCCCACCGCCGATATGAATGGCGTGACGACCAACGACTATCCCTGGTGGGTGCGTTACCAACCGGTGACCCATCTAACGACCACGCTCACCTCCCGCAGCGGAACGTGGACGGAGTTCACGAGCATGGTGGATACCTGCAACAGCCTGGGCGTGGGTATCTACGTGGACGCGGTTATCAATCACACCGCCGATATCGAAGTGGGCAGCCCCCCGACAGGCACGCACGGCACCGAGTATCACTCCACGCCGGCCGCCTCGCGGGCTTACGGCGCGCAGTATCAAGCCGGCGACTTCCACCCTGAATGTACCATCTCCAGCTATGAGGATCGGCAACAAGTACAACTGTGTGAACTCTCCGAGCTGCCCGATCTGGATACTGGCAAGGTGGCAGTGCAGACAGAAATCAATAACTATTTGCAGGCGTTGCTCGATGTGGGCGTTAAGGGCTTCCGCATAGATGGGGCCAAACATATCCGCGCGCAGGATATCGCCGCCCTCCTAGATGGTCTCACTCTGCCCGGCGGCGGAACACCGTTTATCTTCCAGGAAGTGATTGATCAGAGCAGCGACGAACCGGTGCGCGACTGGGAGTACGCTCCCCACGGCGATGTGACCGAGTTCGCCTACGCCTTCGCCCTCGGCGACAAATTCGACGATGCGTGCGGCGGTACTCTGAGCCAGCTGGAAAGCCGTTTTGATGATGCTGATATGCTCCCCTCGCGCTTTGCCGTCGTCTTTACCGACAACCATGATAATCAGCGGGGTCACGGGGTGGGTTCCGGCTGTGTAGTCGATCACCGTGACGGGCAGGAACATCTCCTCGCCAATATCTTCGCCCTGGCTTACCCCTACGGCTATCCTAAAGTCATGTCGAGTTACTACTGGCAGAGCAGTTCCACCGATAACAGCGGCGACAGCATGGGGCCGCCCAGCACCGCCGACGGCGGCTCAACCTGGGGCGTGGGGCGCGGCGCGGCGACGCGCTCGGTCTACGGCGCGAGTCAAGTTGCGGGCGACGCCCCCGCCAACTGCGCTGCCGCCTACGAGGACGGTAAATGGGTCTGCGAACACCGTCAAACCGCCATCGCCAATCTGGTGCAGTTCCGGCAGGTGACGGACGGCGAGGCGGTGAGCAACTGGCAGAACATCGGCGGCGCACCCAGCGACCACATCGCCTTTGGACGTGGGGCGAAAGGCTTCGTCGCTCTCAACCGCACCGGGAGCAATGCCACGACTACCTACACCACGGGGATGCCGGAGGGCGACTACTGCGATAGCGTCAGTGGGCAGCGCACCGCCGACGGTTCCGCTTGCACGGGGACGGTCATCAGCGTTGATGCGAGCCACCAGATCGTGAACTACACCCTCGCCTCCATGAGCGCGTTCGTTATCCACACGGAAGCGCGTCTGGGCGCGCCGCAGTTGGACGCCAGCCAGGATTTTGATCTGGCGCGCGATGCTCACGGCCCCGTCACCGCCACGTTACAGACCCACGCTGGCTCCGCCGTGCCCAACCAGACCATCACCTTTACCCTGGAGAGCGGCGCGGGCAGCCTGGGCGCGCCCGTGGTGACGGCGACGACCGACATTAGCGGCGTAGCCAGCGTCACCTACACGGCGCCCAGCACACTCACCGTGGCGCTGATCAGCGCCGCCTACCGAGCCTCGGAGGGGACACGCCACGAATCTCTCTCCGCCGTTTACGTTGCTTATCGCGCCGCCGTAGCGGAACTACTGGCCCGCCGTCTCTCCACGGGCGAAGTATCGCTTAGTCTGGGCGACACTTTAACCATCACCAAGCAAGGTAGCGGCGCCCCCTTGATTACTCTGGCTAAATTTACGGGTAATCCGCAGAGTAACCAGGCGGGGGATAGCGTGAAATCGGCGTTTGTGGATCTTTACCTGCCGGACGCTACCGCCGTGACCACGCTAACCGTGGAAATTGCCTGCACCGCGACGTGCGCTAGCGGCGATACCGTCTGGTGGGGCAATCCGGTGACGGGCGACTGGACCGCCGTGGCTAATGCGGCGGCGGACTTCTCCGGCGATAAGGCGACCTTCACGCTGACCGTGAGCAGCACCCCCAGCCTAACGCAACTAGACGGCGCGCCCTTCGTGGTCAGCCGGAATGAGCCGTTGGCGATATCCCTGCACGCCTTCCAAGCCACGCGCGGCGTTTCCAGACTGTGGCTGTTGACACTGCTCGGCTGTACCATTTTGGGAATCTGCGCCAGCGCGTTTGGCAGAGAGCAGCGGAAGCGTTGAGGGGAATTTACACTGATTAGAGAGCAATTTGAACCTTTGGAGATGGATTGGCGACTATACTTATAAAAGGTTGAGATAATGCTATCTCTTTATGCATTTTTATCGCTATAAGTACGTATCAACCTTTTTGAGGAGAAGAGAAAAATGTTTGAGAAATCCAAATTGTGGCGGGCTACGGTAATGGCCGGCGTGTTGGTTTTGATGTTGGTTGGTACAGTCTATGCGTATATCAATTTCAAAACCGATGGCCCAGATCGTTGGGCAAATCCCGGCTACGAATGGGACGTCAGTGCAGATGCGGGTTCTGGAAATGCAGTTTGCATTCAATGGTCAACTAATGGTGGTAGTTCTTGGGACCGTGCTGAGTGCAGTTGGGTCGGGCCGGCAAGTGATGCGTGGGAGTGTGTAATCCCTAATAATTATTCTAGTGCGACTGTTATGTATCAGTTTTACAAGGATGTTGATACAGATAATTGTACTGTGGATAGTGATGAATGGGAATGGACAGATCAATTCTCTTTCGACACTGGCCCCAACGCTCTGACCCTCGTCTCCTTCACCACCACGTCCACGCTGCTGGACGTTATTCCCTGGCTGGCGGGGGCGGTTATCGCGTTGGGCGGCGGCGTCCTCGTTTGGCGGCGCAAGGGAGGGTAATGAGGACTGAGGAGTAGAAATTTCCTCTCTCGTATACGCGGGAGAGATTGTAAAATTATTTCTCATATATAGTTTTAGAGGAGGGTATGATGAAATCGGTGCGAATTTTGATATTGATATTTGTTTTGGTGT
>DUEJ01000168.1 GCA_011192175.1 Thermoflexia bacterium | reverse complement strand
GGCTTCCCCCAGAGGGAACGTGGCGACCATCTCTTCCACGCCCTCCCAAGAACCCTGCGCGGCGTAATAGTTCGCCAGTCGATCCGCCCAGAGAGCGTGGAGTGGTTGTGGATACTCGCGTACAAAATCTTCCACCGCCCGCAACGCCAAACGTCCTACCAGGTGTATCCCCACGGCCGTCAACGAAGTTACCGTAGCAAAAGCCAAGACTAGCTGCCAGAACCAGCTCAGATTAACCCGCATCCACAACGCGCCGAGCGTCTTTTTGAAGCTCGCCAGCACCTTCACCTGGGCTCCTCCAACTTATAACCGATGCCATAAACCGTGACGACATACCGCGGATACCGCTCATCCGCTTCCAATTTGCTCCGCAAATTCGTGATGTGCGAATCAATCGCGCGGTCGTAACCGGTATAGGCCGTATCATAAACCCGCTCCATCAGTTGCGCGCGGGTAAAGGGTCGGCCGGGATAACGCGCCAGCACCAGCAAAATATCAAACTCGGTCGGCGTCAGTGCCATCACTTGCGCGCCCAGCGTGACGTGCCGACGCGGCACGTCAATCCGCAGTTCCCCCACCCGAAGCAGCCCGGTATGCCCCATATCCTGTTTTACGCGCCGGAGTACTGCCTTGACGCGCGCCACCACCTCGCGCGGGCTAAACGGCTTGGTGATGTAATCATCAGCTCCCAACTCCAGCCCAATGAGCCGGTCTGTCTCCTCCACGCGGGAGGTATGCATGATGATCGGCAACGCGCCCAACACTGAATCGCGTCGGATCTGGCGGCAAACGTCTAACCCATCCACGCCGCCGGGCAACATCAGATCCAACACCATCAGATCCGGTTGTTCCCGCCGGGCCAGCGTCAACGCCGTCTGTCCGTCACGCGCCGTCAGCACACTGTAGCCAGCCTGCGCCAAATAATCGCGCACCACTGCCACAATCTGCACTTCATCATCCACTACCAAAATCGCTTGAGTTGGCATACTCCACTCCCGCTACTCACCAGCTAATTTTTGGGGAAAATTGCACGTAGCCCCACTGCCTAGTCCCTTTCCCTCTCCGCCCGCTCTCCACAAACCCGTGGGGGCTGGAAGGCAAACCCTCGCGGGCGCGTCGCTAACGCTCCGCCGGCTCGGAATGACAGCCTGAAACGAGGGTTTGCATTGATGAGAAGCGGGGCATCCTTATCCCTTCTTCCTCATTCATACCGCAACGCCTCAATCGGATTCAGCTTCGCGGCCTGATTGGCCGGGTAGATACCAAAGAACAACCCAATCACCAGCGAGAAACCCACCGCCAACGTGATCGAGCCGCCAGTCACCACCGGACTGAATATACCGGTGAGATTCACCAGTGCAGCTAATCCCAGCCCCAACCCGATACCCAGTAGACCGCCCAGGAAGCTCAAGATCACCGCTTCCATCAAGAATTGCAGCAGAATATCGCCCTTGCGCGCGCCTACGGCTTTGCGCAAACCGATCTCGCGCGTCCGCTCGGTGACGGAAACCAACATAATATTCATAATCCCGATGCCGCCCACCAAGAGGGAGATGCCGGCAATGGCACCCAGAAAGACCGTCAACGTATCGGTGACAGTCGCTACCGTCTCCAACAAATCCGCCTGATTTAGAATACCAAAATCGACATCTTCATCTGCGAGTAGATCGTGCTCTTCCCGCAACGTATTCTCAATCTGCTCTTCAGTGATATCAACCAGCTCTTCTGATTTAGCCATGACATTGATGCGGCTCACCATCAGCGCGCCAACAGCATTGCGGGCGTTAAAAAGTTTCGTCTGCGCGGTGGAGATGGGTACAAAGACACTAGCATCCACATTATTCATCATCGAGTCGCCCTGAGATTCCAACACCCCCATAACAGCTAGCGAAACGCGGTGCCCGCTACTGCCCACAATCTTAATGGTTTGCCCCAGGGGATCAAAATCACCAAAGAGTTCCTCAGCGATAGTGTCGCCCAAGACCACCACCTTTGAACGCCGAGCAACGTGATCCTCATCAATAAACTCCCCCTGTGCCAACTCTAACTCGTACAACGTTAGATATTCGGGAGTCACGCCAGAGACCGTGGCGTTGAGGTTGGTATCGCCGTAAATCAGCTGCCCGTTGCCATCAAACTGGGTCACAATCAGCTCCGCTCCAGAGACATTATTGGGATCAGCGAGCGCGTCCACATCATTCATGGTCAACCCCAATGAGCCGCCCTTGCCCCCACCAACACTCCCCCGGCCAAAGGACATCGGCATCACGATGACCATGTTAGTTCCCATGCTGTTGATCTGCCCCGTAATCTCGGCCTGCGCGCCACTCCCAATGGACATCAGCGCAATCACCGCCGCCACGCCGATGATAATGCCCAACATTGTCAACGCCGAGCGCAACTTATTCGCCACCAACCCATCCAATGCCACGCGCACGTTTTCCCATAAATCTATTAATTGTATGATCATTTTTTCCTCCGAATGAATAGCAGTTAGTAGCCGAGGTTTCCCCACCTCGCTTCCCTAACTAACGCGCAAGGGATTTCGCGGCTACTCGACTAGCTGTCCATCCATTAACCTAATTATCCGCTCCGCCGCCGCCCCAATTTGGGGATCGTGCGTCACCATCACCAACGTCAGTCCCTCTTCCCGATGTAACCGGCGGAAGATATCCATGATCTCTTGGCCAGATTTGGAATCCAAGTTGCCAGTCGGCTCGTCGGCCATGATAATCTGCGGCCGGTTAACGAGTGCGCGGGCGATAGCGACGCGCTGTTGCTGCCCACCGGAGAGCTCGGTAGGATGATGGGTCAACCGATCTTCCAGCCCCACCGCCTCCAACGCCGCCCGCGCGCGTCCACGGCGTTCGCTGATCTCCAACCGGCCGCCATTGCGACTGTACTGCATCGGCAACATCACCTGTTTGAGCGCGCTGGTGCGCGACAAGAGGTTAAAAGTCTGGAACACAAACCCCACCTCGCGGTTGCGGACGGTAGCCAACTGGTTCTCGTCCATCTGGCTGACGTCTAAACCATTCAGGATATACGCGCCCGACGTGGGCGTATCCAGACAACCGATAATGTGCATCAGTGTCGATTTGCCGGAGCCAGAAGCCCCCATAATAGCTACCCATTCACCCGCTTTAATATCCAGGGAGAGGCCGCGCAACGCATGTACCTGTACCTCACCCATCTGATAAGTTTTGGTCAGCTCGTGTACTTCTATCAAGCTCATCTTAAGGTCTCCCTCTACCCATCATAAACATAGATGGCTCTTCTTCGTCAGTTATGACTGCCGTCAACACGCCGACCACATCGCCCTCGGCTAACCCATCCTGGATTTCCACATTACCGCCCAGACTTCGTCCCAGAGTCACGGGCACTTGTTGAAACTCGCCAGCACCATTCTGCAACATCGCGTAAGCTTGCCCCTCCTGTAATTTGAAGGCGCGCTGGGGCAGATAGAGCACATCGTCCCGCTGGGCGGTGATGATTTCAACGTTCACTGTCATGCCGGCGCGTATCTGGGATGGGGTCTCCGCCAGGCGCACGGTGAGCGGATAGAGCACCACTCCCGAAGTCGTCTCCCCTTGCGGCGCAATCTCCGTCACCTCGCCGGGCAGGGGGAGAATATCCAGCGCTTCTAACGAGACCTGGGCGGATTGTCCCTCACTCACCTGCACCACGTCACTTTCATCTAAGGTGATCTCCACTTCTAACGTCTCCAACTCAGCGATCACGACCACCGCCGAGCCAGCCGCCAGCTCTCCCACGGCGACATTCAACTCGGTCACAGTTCCCGCAAACGGAGCCGCCAACGTCGCGTCCGCCAGTTGCCGCTGCGCCTTCTGTAAAGCCAGTTCCGCTTGCTGGACGCCCAACTCGGCCGTCGCCAGCTCCTCATCCGTGGCTCCGGCGAGCAGTGCGTCCAGATCCGCTTGCCGCTGCTCCACATTGCTCCACGCCGAGGTCAGATCATGACTATCAACTTCCACGGCGATATCGTAGGCCAATTGAGCGCGCTCGTAAGCCAACGTGGCGTCTTGCAACTGCGCCGCCATCCGGCCTCCGTAGCGGTCGTAGTTACCCTGCGCCTGTTGCACTTCCTTAACGGCCAAATCCAACTCGGCCTGCAACTGCGCGAGTTGCTGGGTAGAAACGCCGTCCTTCACCTGGGCGTAGTTGGCCTGCGCACTGCTCACCGCGGCCTGCGTTGCCGCAATCTCGGCTGCGGTCGACCCAGCTTGCTGCGCTTCTAATTGCACCTGGGCCTGGGAGAGGCTAGCTTCCGCCTGCTTGACGGACAACTCCAGACTGGTGGTGTCCAACTGCACTAACGGTTGTCCAGCCGTGACGTGCTCCCCTTCGGCAACGTAGATGGCAGTCACGCGCCCACCACTGCCAAACGCTAACGCCCGCTCTTGAGTGGCGACCAAATTGCCGCTCCCCTCAATGGAATCCTGCAAAGCCCCTCGCGCCACCACCACCAATTCAGTGACCTCTTCCGTCGCCTGCGCGCCCGCATTGCCCGGTTTGAGCCAGCGAGCATACCCCAGATAGCCGCCCACGACGACCAACATAACGATAAGTATCCACCATCTCTTCTTCATATTCCTGCTCCTTTTTTGGGATGCAGATTAACGCAGATAAACACGAGTCTATCTTTCGAGGCTACTGAAAAACCAAGATTTTTACCACAAAGGCACAAAGATATTCAACTTAACCTTCAGAAAATTAACTTTTTAACCGGTATTGCTAAATATGCTTAATCCAAAACTAATTTTTTCTTAGCGGCTGGGCGTCTTAGTGGCGAACTTGCTTTTTGCAATGGCGTCATCTTTTTAATCTGCGAGCGTAGCCTGCGTTTATCTGCTAGTAAAATCAATCGTCCTACCCAACTAACTGCTTTAGGGATGTCTCCCCATCATGCCGCGCATCATCGCCCCCGCTCGCATTCCTTCCGACTCAGCCAGATCAATAATGACCACTGCGTCACCTTCTTCCAGGCCACTCACGATTTCCACCTGGGTACTGGAACTGGCTCCCACCTCGACCGGTACGGGCATAAAACCACCGCCCCCCAGCCGGCTACCGGGGCCTCCCGCCGCTGCGCCAGCTGGCGGCTCTTTGCCGCCAACGCCCGGCCCTGATCCCGGCTCCGGGCGTTCCAGCGTCTCCCCTGCGGCCAGCTGCCGCATCACGATGGTACGCCCATTCAGCTCTTGCACCGCATTGGAAGGGAGCAGTAACACCCCGGCGGCCTCGGCGGTGATGATCTCCGCGTCCGCCGTCATGCCCGCGCGTACCGGCGCGGCGGTTGGCTCCAACGTCACGGTGACGGGATAGAGCACCACGCCCGATTGTATCTGGGCCGTGGGAGCAATGTAAGTTACCGTCCCCGTAAGCTCCACATCATCCAGCGCGTCCAGGGCAACGACCACCGGTTGGCCGACAGCCACTTGCACCACGTCAGTCTCGTCCAAGACCAGCTCCACTGTCAGCGCATCCAACGTGGCAACGACCACCGCCGGCGTGCTCGCCCGCTCGCCCACCGCGATGTTGAGAGCCGTCACCGTGCCGGCCAGCGGGGATTCCAAAGTCGCCTGTGCCAAGTTATACGCAGCTTGCGCCAGATCATACTCGGCTTGCTGCACCTTGATCTGCGCCAGACTCACCGCCTCATCGGTCGGTTGCGAGCGCAACTTCTCCAGATTGGCCTCCGCCTGCTGAACTTTGGCCCACGCCGCCCACCGCTCATTGCTCGTCGCGCCGTCCGCGGTGGCGTTGTAAGAGGCTTGCGCCTTCGCATACCCCGCCTGCGCCGCCCAGAGGTTGTTGGCAATCTGCGAATAGTTCACCTCGTTACGCCAACTGCCTCCGGCGCGGTCGTAACCGGCCTGCGCCGCATCCCGCGACACCTCCGCTTGCCGCAGTTCCACCGCAGCCTTCTCAAGTTCCTCTGGCGTCGCCGCGCCGGCCACCTTGGCGTAATCGGCCTGCGCGCCCCGGAGCGCAGCCTCCGCTGACGTGAGCGACTCCTCCGTAGCCCCGGCCAACGTCGTGCTCAAGTCGATTTTGGCCTGCGCCAGATGTAGTTCGGCCTGCGTCACTGCCGTAGTCAGATCGTCAGTCTCCAACCGCGCCAGCGGTTGCCCGGCAGCGACCTCGTCCCCCACCGCCACCAGCACCTCCGCCACCTCGCCGGCGGACGCGAAACTCAATTTGACTTCTTCAGCGGCGGCCAAACTACCACTGGCGTCCACCTCCGCGCGCAGGTCGCCCCGCTCCACCACCACCGTCTCCAACGCCGTCGCTGATTGAGTCTCGGTCAACGGGTTGACGGCTAGGTAGGCCCGGTAGCCACCATATCCCAAACCCGCTATCAGCACCAGCACCACAATCCACCACACATATTTCTTCATTCGATCCTCCCTTCCTTTATTATTACAGCCAAGCCATCATACCAGAACATTGTGGGGGAATTGTGGAGATACCGTACAGAAAAGTTGAATTGTTCCGACCATGCCATCGTTGTCATTCCGAGCGAAACGCAGCAGAGCGGAGTGTAGTCGAGGAATCTCCCAAGTTTGCTTTGAGACCCTCTTCAGAGGCTAGCGATTCCTCACGGGCGTACTCCGCGCAGGGCGGGCGCGGTGTACTGGCTCGGAATGACAACACGGCTCTATATGTAGTTGCCAATCTCTGTGGGCTAATATCAGCCTCCGCAGGAGGCTTTGCTTTCTTAGCCTGGGACTTCAGTCCCAGGAACTCCTCGGAATGACACGCTATCAGCGCAGGAAGATCCGTTGCCGCGTGCAGCGGTAGGGGACGTCTTCTAGGGCTAACGCTTTGAGCACCTCATCGGGACGCCCGGTGGCGCCGGGGAGGGCGGCGAGGTGCATCCGGAGCGCCAGTGTCCAGGGAGCGGGGGCGTCCCTCTCCACGGCGAGCGCCTGCACCAGAGGGCGAAGATCGTATTGTTTGTGACGGCGCCGGCCACGCTGGGGACGCATGACGGTCTCCGCAGCCAGCAAGGCGGCCACGGCAATTTTGACTGCGTCTGGGTCCACCTCCCGCAGGAGTGTGTAGTATTCTGTCGCGACGACCAGCTCTTGCAGGGCCGGTTCAGATTCGGCTACCGGGTGGACCTCCAATACCGTCAGGCCGGGGGGCGTTTGGCCCACCAGGGCGGCTCTGACCGCGGCGGCTGTATGCGGAGTCTCTAGCCAGAGATCTACCCATTCCGCCGCGCCGCCACAACCGGTGGGTAGCGGGCGGGCGAATTGTATTTTGGGGCGCGGATGAAAACCCTGGCTATATTTTACCGGTATCCCGGCGCGGCGTAACGTCCGTTCCCAGATACTGCCCAAATCCAACACGGAGATGTAAGCCAAGTTCTTCTCCGTAGCAAAAGTGACGCGCACTCTGAGCGCCCCGGCGACTGCTTGCTCTCTCGCCTCTTCGCTCTCTCGCTTTCTCGCCTTCTCGCCTTCTCGCTCTCTCGCTCTCTCGCTTTCTCGCTTTCTCGCTCTCTCGCTTTCTCGCTCCTTCGCTTTCTCGCTCCCTCTGGCCGGACATTGCCATTCTGCTGAACGTTGCTGGGCATAGCGTTGCAGGATGCCACAG
>DUEJ01000167.1 GCA_011192175.1 Thermoflexia bacterium | reverse complement strand
GTCTGTTTTCGCCTTCTCGCTTCCTCGCTCACTCGCCTTCTCGCTTTCTCGCTTGCCTGGCGACTGAAGTCGCGGCTACATTGGCGAAGTCCACCGGCGTGGACTAGTCGCCAGAGGGCGACTGCGCATCCGTAAGCGCGGTTTTAACCGCCAGCCACGGGCTACGCCACTACGCCGCCTGCAGGCGGCTACCAGCGGCTAAAGCCGGCTGTCCACCTGCGCGGACAGGGGCTAGCGGTCAAATTCGCTTGCTCGCTCACTCGCCTTTCTCGCCTTTTCGCTTGCTCGCCTTCTCGCTTTCTCGCTCACTCGCCTTTTCGCTCACTCGCTTTCTCGCTTTTTCGCTGGCTGGAGCAGGTGATAGAGAAAGCCATTCATGCAAATCGTCTCTACCGGTTCGTAGGTGTACCAGATCGCGCCCAAGACGGGATCGGGGTAGAATTGCGCCCGCAGAATAATGAGTGCGAACTCCTCATGGTAGATGCGCTCGGTCAACGCCGTGATGTCCAGGAGATCATTTTCGTAAAGATTGCGTAACTGCGTGGGATTGGTCACCACCACTTCATCCGCCAACAAGCTAAACATCGCCTCTTCGCTGAGCACCGGGCCACCGGCCGCGCGCACGTAGCGCATGATTTCCGCACCTGCCGCGTAATCTGCCACCGTGGGCAGATGACCCAGCTGCGTGTAGCCGATGGTATCGTAATAAGCGAAGTCGGCGCACTGCCCGGCCATCACTTCCTCATCCACGCCCAAGATGCGGGCCAATGGCTCAAAGAGCGGGCCAGAGGTCGGCAGATGGAGCAGCAGCGCGCCTTGCACCAGGTAGCAAAGCGGCAGCGCGAGAGTTAGCCCGGCCATCGCCCAGTGTCCGCGCCGTTCCGCCAGCCGCTGCAAACGTCCCATCGCCAAGCCGGAGAGGAGAGCGGCAGCAGCGATGGAGGTGAGAAAATAGCCTGGCCCCGCGCCCCACTTCCCGCTCAAGGCGCCGGTAGCCAGAGAGAAGAGGAACCAAAGCGCATACACGGAGAGCCGCGTCCAGAAGAGCTCGTAGATCAGATAACCCAACGCGAGCAAAATTAGCAGTGGATGCAGGCGGAACCACTGCTTAAGTAACGAGATGCTCATCAGATAATCAAAGGAATTTACGTTAGCTTGAATGATATTGACCCACCATTGCCCCGCTGTCGCGCTGTTCAACAGCCAGAAGATGAGACCGGCCGTCAGAGTCAAAGCCGTTCCCGCCGCCAACGCCTTTTTGATATTCCGCAGGAAGATAAAGGAGAACGCAGCCAGCACCGTAAATATCGCCAGCTGCTTAGTGTACCCCGCGCAGAGCAGGAAGAACAAACCCCAGATCAGATTACGTCTGCCGTGCTCCTGATCCTCGAATTTGGCGATGCAGACGATAGCCAAGAGCTCGAAGAGCACCATCGTGGTATGCAGACGGCAGAGCGGCCCGATCTGGTAGACATAATTTGAGGCCCAGTAGGCCAGTCCCGAGATCATAGGTATCCACCAACCGCCCACCTCGCGCCGCAGCACGGCAAAGATCACGCCGCCGGTGAGCAACGTGGCGAGAAAGGAGAGCACCCGCCCGGCAACCAACTGCGGCCCAAAGAGAGCGAGCAACGGGACAATGAGCAGATGAAAAAGCGGGGGATAATTCGAGGCGTAGAACGGATAGACGGTGTTATCGCGGTAAGGCCACTCGCCGCGCGCGTAGAGCAGCGCGTCATAGAGCTCAAAACCCTCGCCCTGATCATAATCAAAGGGCCAGCGGAAGAGCGCGCCCGCGTAGAGCAGATAGATGACCAAATAACCCACGTAAACCAGCAGCGCCAACACCGCCAGCGCGCGGCCCAACCCGCGTACTGACCTAATCCACGGCTGCTCGTTCACGCCGGATGCTCTCCCCGGAGCAGCAGGAGCCGCCCTACCAAGAGCGCCAGCGCGCTGAGACAGAGTCCGATTCGCTGGAGCGGACCCCACTCCCCCCAGCCGCCCACGCCAACGAAGTCCACCGTCAAACTAGCGAGAAGGAGCAATCCGCCCAGCACCAGAATAAAGAGACCTAACTGTCGTTTGGTAATCATAGTGCTCTTATTATAAAGTCGGAAGTCAAAGGTCGAAAGTCGAAGGTCGAAGGTCGGAAGTCAAAGGTCGTTAACCAACTGGGGACGGAGCTCCCGCTCCGTCCCCAGTTCCCGTCCGCCAACTCTCAAATTACCCACGTCGCCGCAGGAAAGCTGGGACGGTCAGGTTGTCTTGATCTACCACTTCCGGCATCTTCAAGGAGTCCCGCCGGCGCTGGGTATGGCGTTGCACAGGCAGCGACTCTCGCTGATCAAACCCCGTGGCGATGACCGTGATCCGCACCTCATCATCCATGCTCTCGTCAATCACCGCCCCAAAGATAAGATTGACATCCTCATCTGCCGTCTCCCGAATGACCGAAGCGGCCTCGTTGACTTCGTAGAGAGTCAGATCAGCACCCCCGGTGACGTTGAAGAGAATGCCATGCGCGCCATCAATGGTGATATCCAATAACCGGCTGGAGATGGCCTGCTGGGCGGCCTCGATCGCGCGATTTTCGCCGCTCCCCTGCCCCACGGCCATCAACGCCGCGCCGCCTTCGCGCATGATAGCTCTCACATCTGCGAAATCCAAGTTGATCAAGCCCGGTACGGTGATCACCTCAGTGATACCCTGAATACCCTGACGCAACACGTCATCGGCAAAACTAAAAGCCTCAGTCAAGCTCATGCGCTTCTCCGTGATCTCCAAAAGTCGATCGTTAGGAATCACAATTAAGGTATCCACGACCTCTTTGAGTTTCTCGATTCCCTCGGCGGCCGCTTTATCGCGCCGCGAACCCTCGAAAGCGAAGGGCCGTGTCACAACGCCAATGGTCAAGGCCTTAACCTCTTCCTTGGCAATCCGCGCCACAATCGGCGCCGCTCCGGTTCCCGTCCCGCCGCCCATGCCGGCCGTGATGAAAACCATATCCGCCCCTTGCAAAATCTCGCGGATCTCATCAGCTGACTCCTCGGCGGCTTTGCTTCCCTCTTGGGGATTACCGCCCGCGCCCAGGCCTCTGGTCACGCCATCTCCTAACCGCAGCCGTTGAGGGGCATTGGAGAGCATCAGCGCTTGTGCATCCGTGTTGATGACCACAAATTCTACACCCCGCAACCCTTCAGTAATCATCCGGTTGACGGCATTACTGCCGCCCCCCCCCACGCCGACTACTCTGATCTGTGCGAAATTCTCACCTACTACACCCATCTCATCCCCCTTTTTTTGTTGATTTCTGGTCATCATCAGTCCTTTCATCGTAATTTCTCCTTCTCCCGGCTTTAACTTGGCAAGAGAGCCCGCAACCACGCGCCGATTCTATCCCACCAAGAGATGCGTGCGCCACGCCAGCCCTCCTGGGACGCCCACATAGGCGTCCAATTAACCAAGCCAATTCCCACGGCAGAACCGGGATTTTCTAACCGTTCCGTCAAACCCATTAGTTCTTGGGGCGCGCCGATTTGCACCGGCAACCCAAAGAGGTCTCGTGCTAATTTCTGCATCCCTGGCAACTGCGCCGTCCCTCCACAGAGCACCAATCCGGCCGGCAACAGCCCATCGTATCCCGAACGTTTGATTTCCTGCTGGACGCTCTCCAAAATTTCCTCCACCCGCGCTTGGATGATTTCGGCCAGTTTCCACCGGGGAACAACTGCCGGGGCATTCTCACCGTAAGGAGAAATCGTAAATTGTTCATCCTCTGCAACCTGTGTAGCCAGCGTATGTCCATGCCGCACTTTGACGCGCTCCGCAGCACTAGG
Source organism: Thermoflexia bacterium (assembly GCA_011192175.1). Lineage (GTDB taxonomy): Bacteria > Chloroflexota > Anaerolineae > B4-G1 > SLSP01 > G713. The sequence continues at coordinate 16,521 of DUEJ01000167.1, read as the reverse complement.
CGGCAAACGCAAGCCAATGGCGATATCGTTCGTAATATACCCCCCGCCCAAAGTGAGAGAGCAAGTATGCCAGACCGTACCTTCAATAAAGATAGCGATATCGGTAGTCCCTTCCCCAATATCCACGAGCACCACGCCCATCTCCTTCTCCATCTTCGAAATGACCGTGTTGCCGGCGGCCAAACTGGTGAGCACCAACTCCCCGATCTCAATTCCCGCCCCGGTTACACATTTGGTCAAGTTTTGGATAGCGGTAGAAGAGCCCATGACCACATGCGCCTCCACTTCCAACCGGAAGCCGTGCATGCCGAGCGGATCACGCACGCCCTCTTGCCCATCAACCGTGTAAGTGCGGGGGATGATATGTAATAGTTCCTGATTCTGAGGTAGCGCAATCGCCCCGGCGGCTTCCAGAGCGCGATCCACATCGTCCGGCCGGATACCCTCCTCGCGCCGCGTCACGCCCACCACGCCATGGCTGTTACGTGAAGTGATATGTGTGCCGCTGACGCCCACAAAGGCCCGTTCAAGCTGATAGCCAGAGCTCTGCTCGGCCAGAGCCACCGCATCCGCAATAACGGCGGTGGCCTCCGTCACATTGACGATCACGCCCTTGTGTACCCCCCGCGAAGGCACTTCTCCCAAACCCACAATGCGCGTTTTGCCCAGATCGTCAATTTCGGCCACCACTACCTGGATTTTAGCGCTACCTACATCTATTCCTACTACTGATCGTTCCATTATTAGGCCCCCAGAAAGACAACTCTAACTATCGCCGCCCTCTCACCAATGACGGCTAGCGGCATAGGTAACAGCATCAGGAAAACGCACATCAAACATCTCCGGCAGAATACCACGCCCACTCAGATTTGCCAACAGGGATTGATACACCTGCCACCGCTGCTCCATCTGTGCCGCTCCCAAGCCCCAGACCACCTGCCACCCCTGGGGATTCTCCCAAATCACTCCCACTTGGGGATGATAGCGCAACTCCTCCGTAGGCAGGTCTAACGCCAGCAAAGCCGTCACACTCTCCGCGAGCTCTGGAGGCAGCGTTCCCGCTGCGGGCAAAGGGCCTTGCAAACACGGTAACTCTGGTCGCTCTTCCCAGGCCGGGAAAAATACGCCCTTCGCGTCCACCCACTGCACGCCCTCCTCCGTCTTCCAAACCAGTACCGGCTCCCGTTCGGTTAACATGAAGAGACAGTACGCGGGGTAAGGGCGGCACGCGAGTTCTACCCCCTCAAGCGTCGGCAGCGCACTCAACACGCTGGTGATTACCGTGGCGGAGTCGATCCAGAGACCATGTTTATGCAACACATCCCCGGCCAAGACCGCTTCCTTCGCCAGGGGCAGAGAGCGCGTACCGGCAATTTGCACGCGCGAACTCTCCACGTACCAGCGCGGATCCAGCCAGAGCCAGAGTGCGCTGCCCGCCAGCAGCAACCCCACCATGAGCAATCGCCAGGGCACGCGCCAACTCCGTTGCCGCCGCTGCCCCACCTGCGCGTGAGGTTGGGCGCCCAACAAAGATGCTGTCCGATAGTATTCTTTTTTCGCCATAGAATTCACTCCCTCGAATAACAGCTCCTACCCGCCACTAGAGCGAAAAACTCGCTCCGAACGAGCATTTTCCGCGTGCCGCTCCAGAGCCAGCTCAATCAACTGCGTGAGCAAGCGCGGATAGTCAACTCCCGTCGCCGCCCAGAGCTTCGAGTACATGCTGATCTCCGTAAAACCGGGGATAGTGTTGATCTCGTTCAAGTAGAGCGCGCCACTCTCCCCATCCAGCAGAAAGTCCACCCTTGCCATCCCCGCCCCGTCAATCAGCCGGTACGCTTTAATGGCCCACGCGCGGATTTGCGCGGTCAGCTCCGCATCCAGCGGGGCCGGGATCAACAACTGAGAGGCATCTTCCCCCAGGTCCAAATACTTGGATGCGTAACTATAAAACTCCCGGCTGGGGATGACCTCCCCCGGCACGGAAGCCCGAGGTTCAGCGTTTCCCAACACGCTCACCTCAATCTCGCGCGCAGCCGGGACTGCCTCCTCGACCAAAATACGGCGATCATAGCGCGCCGCCGCGTCTATCCCTCGACGCAATTCAACTTGCTGGTGGCACTTGGTAACCCCCACGCTGGAACCCAAGTTGGCCGGTTTGGTAAAGAGTGGATAGGCTAGCGCCGCTTCAATCTCCGCTAACACCGCCTCCGGTTCCTCTTCCCAGCGGCGGCGGCTCAATCCTAGATAGTCCGTGACCACCAGCTCGTTCGCCAGACAGACATGTTTGAAGAGGATTTTATCCATTGCCACCGCAGAAGCCAAGACGCCGGCTCCCACGTAGGGCAGCGCGGCCAGTTCCAACAAGCCTTGCAGCGTACCATCCTCGCCAAAAGTGCCGTGCAATACCGGAAAGACCACATCGACTAGCGAGAGCAACTCCAACCGCGATTCCTGAGCACCCGGCGGCAACTGCCAGAGACCTTTGCGCGTCGGATCTGCGAAAATCGCTGCCGGCTGCATCGCCGTGAAATCCTCCCCAGCTAGCGCCGCCAACGGGTCCGGGCCGACAATCCAACCGCCGGTGCGCGTGATTCCCACGGGAAGCACCTCAAAACGCTGCGGATCCAGGGCCTGCAACACAGAACGCGCCGATTCTAAACTCACTTCGTGCTCGCCGGAACGCCCGCCAAATAGAACCGCTACTTTCAACCGTTTGCTCATATTCCACCACTCTCCTGAAAAAAATCTTCTTGCCGCCAAGACGCCAAGACACTAAGTAAAAATTAGTTGAATTTCTTTGCGCCTTGGTGCCTTTGTGGTAAAAATTCTGGTTCTCAGTACCCTCAAACTATTTCAATTTCTAACTCAAGCTCTGTGCCGAATTGCCGCCGCACCTCGGTCTGCACCAGCTGGATGAGTTCCAAGTACTCCGCCGCAGTGCCTTGCCCCTGGTTGATAAAAAAGTTGGCGTGTTGCGGCGAAATCATTACATCTCCCCGCCGTTCCCCTTTCAAGCCGGCGGCTTCGATTAGGCGACCTGCATAATCCCCTGGTGGATTGGCGAAAACACAACCGAGCGAACGTCCCGGTGGTTGGGTTTGCAGACGGCGCTGTTTATACTCTGCCGCGCGCGCTTGCAACTGCGCCGGTCCCCCCTCCCGCAATTGGAAGGTCGCCCAGAGCACAATCTCGCGCTTTGCCGCATTATGTACTTTTAAGCGACTGCTCCGGTACTGGAAATCAAACCACTCCGCATCCACCGTCTGGATACCGGCCGGACTCACAATCTCAGCAGAGAGCAATAAATCGGACGTCGTGCCGCCAAAGGCCCCGGCATTGTTCACCACCATACCGCCCACCGTCCCCGGCAAACCGGTTGCCCAAGTTAAGCCGTCCCAACCACGCCGCACAGCTGCCCGCGCCACGCGCGCCGCACTCGTGCCGGCAGCCACCCGCAAGCGATACTCATCTTCAAAATACAGTTCCGACATCTGATTAAGGATCGTAACACCGCGCAGTGGCGCCGCGGGGAGCAGGCAGTTGGTCAAGCTGCCAAAGACCCGGACCGGCAACTCCAACTTCCCAGCTTGCGCGAGCGCCGCCAACAACTCCGCCTCAGAATCGGCGAACACCAGCACATCGGTCATCCCGCCAATCCCCAAAAGGGAATGGGACGCCAATGAAGCGTTACGCTGCGCGATAGGGCGCAGCAGCCAGGCAAATTCCGCCAGACGTTCCGCGTAAGAGCGCATCAGTCCGCCCTCAGGGCCGCCAAGAGATCCCGACCTATCACATACTCATCCCCGGCTCCCAGCAACAAGACCAGATCACCAGGGACAGTCCTGGCTACCAGCCGCTGCGTGGCTTCCCCCAGCGAACCCGCCGCCCAGACCGTGGGAGCGGTCAGCTGGGCCGCTAACTCACGCTGGCTAACCGTGCCATCATCCACCTCGCGGGCCGCGTAGATGGGCAAGACCCCTACCTCGTCGGCCCCGTCGAAAGCAGTCACAAATCCATCCCAGAGCGCCTTGATCCGGCTGAAGGTGTGCGGCTGCCAGACGGCGATGATCCGGCGCTCCGCGTAACGTTGCCGCGCCGCGCGCAACACCGCCTTGATCTGGGTCGGATGATGGGCGTAATCATCAACCACGACCACCCCGCGCGCGCTGCCCAACACCTCAAAGCGGCGGGCCGTGCCGGCGAACGTTTCCAACGCGGCGCAGGCCCCCTCCACGGGAATACCAAGTTCCGTCGTCACCGCCAGCGCCGCCAGCGCGTTGAGAGCATTGTGTTCCCCCGGCAACTGCAAGCGCATAGTACCCACCGCCTCTCCCTCGTGCAGCGCGGTGAACGTCACCCCGCCCCGGTCATTGGATTGCAGCTCCACGGCGCGCCAGGCCAATCCGCGCCCCGCGGCACGCCCATAGAGCAAGAGTCTCCCGCCGTTGGCATGATAAGAAGCGCCCATCAAATGCGCCAGTCGATCGTCATTGCAAGCCACTAACGCGCCGTCAGGGCGAATTTGATCCACAAACTCGCCAAAAGCCAGGCGCACAAACCGCGGACTGGGGAAACAATCCGGGTGATCGAACTCGATATTGGTCACCACGGCGATCTGCGGCGTCAGGGCGAGAAAGGTATTCTGGTACTCATCCGCCTCGATGATAAAGAGTTTATCCTGGCCGGCGTGCGCGTTGGTGCCCAAATGCTCCACCATCCCGCCCACGATGTAAGTAGGATCGCGGCCCGCCGCCAAGAGAATGGTGGTGATCATGCCCGTCACCGTGGTCTTGCCGTGCGCGCCGGCGATAGCCACTACATCATAGCCCGCAGTCAACTGGGCGAGGAACTCCGGGCGGCGCATGACGGGGATTCCGCGCGCGCGGGCCGCCGCCAACTCCACGTTCCCCGCCGGGATAGCGGAGGAAGCCAGCACCAAGTCGGCCCCCGTGATATTCTCCGCCGCGTGGCCCACCGTCACCGGGATGCCTTCCGCGCGCAGCGCCGCGACCAACTGGCCAGCTTGCCGGTCAGAGCCTTGCACCGCAATGCCGCGCCCCTGGAGCACGCGGGCAATCGCGGACATCCCCGCGCCGCCAATCCCCACGATGTGAATACAACGAATGTCTGGCAAATCTACAACTGACATACAAGCCACCTTCAAGGCAAAACACCCACACGCTGCCACAACTTCCTAAGTGAATCGAAATCCGCATTAATCGGAGGTACAATGGGAATTGACTTTCCACCAAAAGACAACTTCGCTTTTTCCCGTTCAGAAACGCGCCGGTTTCCTCGACGTTTATGTTTACTGCGTTCTCTCCCGACGTGTCCTACAATCAGGGCTAACACTCGATGCTTCTCTCCATCCGGCATTAAACTTGCACATTTAGCATGATGGGTTTCCCCTTTCCTGGTACTACGGGAAAATTCTGGCAACACATCCTGAAATTTCTGAACCGCGTGTTTCCACCCCGTATTAGATTTTACTTCCACAAAAGCAACTACCCAGGGATTGTCACTGACCCGCCCAAGTAACAAGCGATCGGGACGTTTAATAGAGCGCAGTCCAAAATACTTTTCCAGATCATAGACTTTCAATATCTCATCTGATTTATCTACTTTTACACGTAGATAACCTTTAGAATGTACATCCGAGACGGAACAAGTCGGCTTCGCTCCACGATGGTCCGCAGAGTTCCACAAAAGACAATCATCCAATTTACATCTCGACATCCATGTCCTCCGGTGGATTCGCGCGTAAAAATTCCAGGCGATTTAATTGTATATCTAGTACCTCATCCACCTCAACCATTTCTGCCTCAGAAATTAACCTGGTTTCCTCATCTATCAACGACCTGATGCTACCATCCGCCTGGAATAGATAAGCTCCGACCGAACCACGGGCCAAGCGTACCGCCGGATTTGGCAAGTTAGGCTCTTGATACTCCCCCAGATCCGAAGCTACCAATAAATTATTCAACGCATACAACACCGTCGACGAGTGAGTGGTCACCACCACGCGGAAGCCTTGATTGACCAGGTAAGCTAGCAACTTCACTATTACCACTTGGGCCGCGGGGTGCAGATGAATTTCTGGTTCTTCAATATGTAAATAGAACGGCTGGTGGATTTTCCCTTCCTGACGCCAAGAAAACAGGGCCTCGCTCAACACCAATAGCGGCCAATTCGCTCTCTGCCCAGAAGAGGCCATATCAATATCTATAAGTTTCTGCTCTCTTTCGGCAGAAAACTTCCATTTCCAACGATCACCGCTTCTGACAATCTCTCCACCTAGATACTTCCAAATCCATTGATAGATTCTCCTGCCTTCTAGAGTATCCGGCTGGCCCTCGAGCCAATTTCTATTAAAGGTATCACCGGCCAACTCCATCGCATCCGCAAATAAAGTCAACGGTCTGGGGACGGCCAAGAACTCCCAGGCTGAAGGCCCCCGAACATGCGAATAAATAATACGCTCCGCAGGCACAAAGAGCGCTATCCCCGGTGGAGAAATAGGATTCCCTGTTCGGATAGCAGCAATTGTTTCCGTTAACTCTTTATGCACATAGGCGCGACGATTGTTACTTTGCAAGTTAAAGCCTAAAGTTTTGCCATCCACGCGGTACTTGATAGTGGCAGAATTATCTGCAAAAACACCAAATGCTCGATCCCTACTGCGTAAATCATCTAGAATTCGCCGCACAAGCTCCTGCACTTCTAAGATTTCACCATTCCGCACTTGAGCCAAAGTATCATAATATCTCACCAAGTAGGGGAGATTATGAAAGAAGTACAACAATTGACTAAGCAAGGATTTCCCAGTCCCTTGCTTACCAATAAAGATAGTTAGCGGGCGCACCTCGATTTTGTTCTCGGTGTCACGAATGGGACCCAACTTCCCCTTCGCTAACCAAATTTCTTCTCGTGGTTCTTCTGAGCGTGATGACTTCATAATGTCTCCTCCTCAGATAAAGACAATCAAGACGAAGGCGAACGAGACCGCCACAGCGATAAAGAGTTCCGGCCCTGCCAGCCAAGCGAGCGGCAAATAGGAAATCAAGGCCGCGGCTCTCTCTGTCGGAGCGGTGATGCCCCAGAGGCCATGGTACCCCAAGTCCTCTAGAAATCCCCAAACCATCCCCACTACTAAAAAGCCGTTGATACCTCCCAAGAAAAGGCCCAACAAAGTATCTTGCAGTTTATCTTTGCGTGTTTTTATGCCCAAGGCCGTTGAAATAGTGGTGGTAGCGTAGCCAAAAAAGACAAAAGTGATGAATATGCCCAGCCGCAAGTAGAACCAGCTTTTAGGCTCCTCGTTCCTCACTTGACCCAGAGATACTTTGACCACCGGCATATAGTCAACCAACACCAGTTCCACAAACCGGGCCAGGACCACACTAAAGGCGACTAATAATTCCTTAGCCCAACCGCGCAAGGCACCCACTAAACTGAAGAAGATCACCAAACCAATGAAAACCGTCTCCAAGGGTACCATTACGTATCCTCCCCTAGCGCGAGCAGGAGTTCCGCCAATCTCTGGCTAGCTTGTGGATAAGCCAATTCCTGAGCCGCGACAGACATCGCCTGCCGGCACGCCTCATCGTGTAACAGCTCTAGCAACATAGGCAATAACTGCTCCTGCAATTCCGCATCAGGTAACACCCGTGCTGCGCCGCGCTCCGCCAGCCACTCAGCGTTGATCTGTTGATAGCGCCAGCTATACGGATAAGGCACTACAATGGCCGGCAATCCAAAATACGGGAACTCACCTAGGATTGAGGCCCCGGCCCGCGAGAGTACCAAATCCGCCGCCGCCAGCGCCGCTCCCATCTTCTCATAGAGATAAGGGAAAGCCTGGTAACGCGCTCGCAACTCTACGGGCAAAGCTCTCCGCGCTTGCGCGACCTCTTCCCAATCCAGCGCCCCGCTGATGTGGACCAGTTGGGTTTCCGCCAAGAGCACCGGCAAATGCGCCAGCACGGCGCGATTGATGGAACGCGCGCCCCGGCTGCCTCCGAAAATCAACACCACCGGCTCATCCATTGCCAACCGCAACGCGCGCCGCCCCGTGGCGCGCTCCCAGCGCCCTATCTCTTGACGGAGCGGGTAGCCTGTCACCTCCACTTTGCGGGACGCGAAGAAAGCCCTGGATTCCGCTACCGTCACGCCGATGCGCGTGGCCAATCTCCCCGCTAATTTGACGGAGAGCGCCGGTTCAATATCTGGCACGAAGACCAGGATCGGTACACGGCGCAGCCAAGCCGCTACCACCACCGGCACGCTCACGTAACCGCCGGTCGTCAAGAGCGCCGCCGGACGCTCCCGGGAGAGCGCGCGCCATGCCGCCAGAAAACCTTGCGCTAACTGCCCAATGCTGCGCAGCATCCGCCGAGCGCCCACGCCATGCACGCCCCCAGCTGGAATTCCCAGGAAGGGCAACCCGGCGCGTTCCACAAGCTGCGCTTCCATCCCGCCCACTCCGCCCACCCAGGTCAAGGAAGCGGAGGACTTAATGACGTTTTGGAGTGCCTGTGCTACGGCGAGTCCCGGATAGACGTGCCCGCCAGTTCCCCCACCAACGATCCACAATCGCATCCCAATCTCCTTTAGGCCGCCCGCGCGAAATCCCCAGTAATAAACCCACGGCGGTCAACGTGATCAACATCTGTGAACCCCCGTAACTGAAAAAAGGCAACGCGGTCCCGGTAAACGGAATCAAACCAATCATCACCGATACATTGAGCAGCGCCTCAGTAATAATCATCGTCGTGGCGCCAAAAGCCAATAACGAACCAAAAGGATCCGGGGTCTCCAGCGCGATACGATAGCCGCGATAGGCCAAGAGTGCAAAGAGGGTCAACACCAGGAGCGTCCCGAGCAATCCCAGCTCCTCGCCAATGACGGCGAAGATACTATCAGTGTGCGGAAAAGGGAGATAGCCGCTCTTCAAACGCCCGTTGCCGATCCCCTGGCCCCATAACCCACCCTTTCCCAATGCTGTTACCGCGCGGTAGACGTGATAAGACATCTCCGAGGGGTCTTTCAGCGCCGCGAGATAATTGAGCAGGCGTAGCCGGGCATGTTGAAATTGCCAGGCCAGGAGCGCGAAGGAACTTCCCGCGCCGATGATAAAGATAAAAATTTGCACTGGATCGCCGCCGGCGAAGAAAAACATCAACAAGGCCGTCACCCCCAGAAGCAACGCCGTGCTCAAGTCTGGTTGCAAGGCCACCAGTCCCGCCACCACCCCCGTGATGATGGCAAAAGGAATTAGCCCGTAAAGCATTCTAGCCAGATGTTCGCCTTTAGAGGTCAACCAAGCGGCGATATAAATCATGGCGCTTAACCGCGCCAACACCCCCGGTTGAATCGAAATCCCCCAGAGCTCAACAGAACGCTGGGCACCCAATACTGGTTTCCCAATCAGTAAGACTAAAAATAGCAAGACTAACGTCAACCCCATCAACGGTACAGCCAGACGCTGCCAGAGAGGGTAAGGCACCAGGTAAGCTAAAATTACCAGCACTACTCCTCCCAACAACAGCCAGATGAGTTGCTGATACCAAAATTCGATTCCCACGTAAAAAGTGGCGCTGTAAAGGGCCAACAAGCCAAAGGCCAAGAGTCCCCAAACTGTCACCACTAAGAGCGCGTCACCTGATGATTGCCCCTTAATTAAACGTTTCATAGCTCCCCCACCAGTGCGCGAAAGCGCTCCCCACGTGCGACGAAATCGCGGAAGGCATCAAAGCTGGTGCCGCCAGGGGAGAGCAACACCACTTCGCCAGGCCGCGCCCCGCGGGCCGCCTCCGCCACCGCGCGCTCCAGCGTCTCTGCGCAGATAAGTTCCTCCAATGCTCCAGGCGTCACACTCGCTTCCCACACCGGGCGGACATGTTCCTCAATCAGCGGCTGTGCCTCGCCAAAGAGGATTAAGACGCGCACGCGCTCCACTACCCGCCGGGCAAATTTTCCCCAGGGGAGATCTTTGTCGCGCCCTCCGGCCAACAAAATTAACGGTTCCTCAAAAGAATCCAGCGCCGCCAGCACTCGTTCCGGCGCGGTGGCGATGGAATCGTTGATCCAGAGCACTCCTTGCCGGCGGCGCACCTCTTCCAGCCGGTGTTCCACGCCGGTGAACGCGGTAATCGCCCGGCGCGTCGCCGCGACCGGTACGCCAAGGGCATCCGCCAACGTGCTGGCGGCCAGCACATTGAGCACGTTGTGATAACCGCGCAGACGAATCGCCGCCCGCGAGCAGACGGTCTCCTCATGCCCGGCGCGGCGTAAAACTAACTCCGCGCCACGCAAAAATGCGCCGTGCTCCACCGCCCTCTCCCCGCTAAAATAGCGTACCTGGGCCGCCGTCCGCGCCGCCAAAGCGCGCGCGTTCGGCTCATCATAACTCAACACTGCCACATCATCTGGCCGCTGGTGCGCGACGATCTGCGCCTTCGCCGCGATATAGGCCGCCATCGTGCCGTGCCGGTCCAGATGGTTGGGCGTGATGTTCAACACGCCGGCCACTGGGGGACTGGTCTCCATAATTTCCAACTGGAAACTGGAGAGTTCCTGTACCACACGATCTTCTGGCGCGATAGCGGGCAGATCGTTGATGAGCGGATGGCCGATATTGCCGCCCACCCAAGTTGTGAAACCAGCCTCCCGCACCATCGCACCGACCAACGCAGTGGTAGTGGTTTTACCTGCCGAACCAGTGATGCCCAGCACCGGTGCTGGGCAACGGCGCAAGAACTCCTGCGCATCATTGCTCACAGGTATCCCCCGGCGTCGGGCCGCCTGCACCAGAGGCGCTTCCGCAGGCACGCCGCCACTGAGACAGAGCAAGTCGCAATCATCCAATAAACTAAGAGGATGCTCGCCCAGCACGTAATGCACGGGGAACTCTGCCAGCTCGGCTAACGCTGGACGTAAGGCCGCCTCGCTCCGCGCGTCAGAGACCGTCACTCGCCAACCGCGACTGGCGAAAAAGCGCGCCAGGGCTTTACCCTGCCGAGCTAAACCCAGAATCACCACCGCCGAGATAGCAGACATTTCGTTCCCCAGATTAGATCAACGCCAGCGCCACGCCGGCCATAGCAGCCAATAATCCCACCAGCCAGAACCGCTGCACCACCTGCGTCTCCGACCAACCCAAGAGCTCAAAATGATGATGAATCGGTGTCATTTTGAAGATCCGCCGGCCCTCACCATATTTGCGCTTAGTGTATTTGAAATATGATACCTGAATCATCACCGATAAAGTCTCGGCGATCGGAACTAACATCACAATCGGCAAAATCAACCATTGTCCCGTCATCAACGCCACAACGCCCAGGGTCGCCCCCAGAGCCAGCGAGCCAGTATCGCCCATAAAGAGTTCCGCCGGGTGCGCGTTGTACCAGAGAAAAGCGAAGGAAGCCCCCACCACGGTGAAGCAGAAACGCACCAAGTATATCTGCCCCTGCAACTGCGCGATAACCCCATAAGCCGCGAACGCGCTGGCCAAGATAATTCCGGCCAGACCGTCCAGGCCGTCGGTCAAATTAGCCGCGTTCGCCGAGCCGATGATGACAAACATGGCAATGGGAATGTAGAACAACCCTAGATCGATCTTCTCATCCACGCCGGGGATGGCGATACTATGAATCTCCAACCCGTAATAGAGCACTAGTCCTACCAGCAACGTGAGCGCGATCTCCAGTTGCATTTTGAAGCGCGCCGTGAACCCTTCCCCGTGTCGTATCCCCCGCACACCAGCCAGATCATCGAACGCGCCCAACAACCCATAAGCCCCCATCACACTCAACGGCACCATGATCGACCGGCCAATCACCGTCTGCCCCACCAGATTATAGATGTTCAGCGCTACCGTAATGAGAATCACCGGCACGGTGATCAAAATACCGCCCATAGTAGGCGTGCCCATTTTGGAGAGATGGCCGTCCGGCCCGTCAATGCGGATACGTTTGCCGATTTCCCAATGGCGGAGCAAGCTGAGATAAGGCCGCCCCCAAAAGACGACCATTAAAAAAGAGAGACTGGCTAAAATTAACGCGAAGTCCATTAGAATTCCCCGCTATTCAAAGCCACCACGATATCTTCCATCTGCATAGCGCGCGAGCCTTTTACCAAGATGATATCCGCCGGCTGCAATAATTCCTTGACTTTCGCCACCGCCGCCGCGTTATCCAGCAACACATGCACGTGTTCAGACGGCAACCCGCAGAGCCGCGCCCCGCGCGCCAAGAGCTCGGCCAACTTCCCCACTACCAGCAATTCCGCCACCACGTTAGCCGCGCGGCAGCCCACCTTGAGATGCCCAGACTCCTCATAAGCGCCCAACTCCAACATATCACCCAGCACTGCGATCTTACGACCTTCCAGGTCTTCCAGTAAATTGAGCGCGGCCAACGCAGAAGGCGGACTAGAATTATAAGTATCATCGATAATCAAAGAACCTTGCGGCCCCGGCACCGAGACCAGCCGCAATTCGCCCGTGGAAGCCTGCAAGCCTTCGACAATTTCCTGCCAGGTCAAACCTTCAACCAATCCTACCGCCGTAGCGCGCAAGATGGTATGCACGCTATGCCGGCCCAGAAGCGGCGCCCGCACGTAAACCTCCTCTCCGGCATAGTGCAACCGGACGCGCAACCCATCTAGCCCTAGGCTCTGCACTTCATCAGCCCAGAGATGCGCCTCTGGGGATAGCCCGTAGAAGAAAATCCGCGCCTCGGTGGCTCCCACCATCGCGCGCACATGCGCATCATCATAGTTAAGAATTGCCACCCCTGCGGGGGCCGGCGGTAAAGCCTCCACCAATCCACGTTTGCCCAAAGCGATATTCTCCAGGCTGCCGGCGCGCTCAACATGAACCGGCCCCACATTGGTGAGGACCCCCAACTGCGGATGGGCCACCTCTACCAGAGCGCGAATATCCCCGCGAACATACATCCCCATCTCCAAGACCACTCGTTCATGCTCGCTCGTCAACTGCAAGAGCGTCAAGGGCAAGCCAATCTCGTTATTGTAGGACCCGGCACTATGCAGCACGCGATAACGCCGGGCTAGTACGCGGCTCACCACCTCTTTGGTGGTGGTTTTCCCCACACTGCCCGTGATACCAATCACGCGCGTCTTCATCTGCGCTCGCCAGAAAGTCGCCGCACGCTGTAACGCCTGGAGCACATCTGGCACGCGAATCACCAGCGGCGTAGCCAGCAATATCGGCCAGAGACCATCCTCGATATTGAGCGTGCTCCCCACCACCTCCACGTCCTGATCTACTACCGCCGCGACGGCGCCCCGTTCAAAAGCATCCACGACATAAGCGTGTCCATCCACATTTTCGCCCGCAAAAGCGAAGAAGACAGCCCCCCCGCGCGCCTGCCGCGAATCCAAAATCGGATGTACCGGCATCTCTAACCCGACTGGACGTCCGCCGCCTAAGCCTTCAATCAAATCCACCAAAGTCAACCGTTTAACCATCACGTAACCTTCTTTCTATCTCACTGCGCCGTCACCCTCACGTCATCTGGCGGAATGCCCAACAGTACAAATAAACGGGCGGCCACTCGCTGGAAAACAGGAGCAGCGGTGTACGAACCCCACCGGTAGGCCAGAGGCACATCTGGGCGATCAAGTTTAACCGAAATCAGGAGTTGCGGTTCCGGTAAGGGGCCGAAGCCAATGAAAGAAGCGATTACCGCTTCCTGCTCATATCCCCCCGCGCCGGGAATCTGCGCGGTGCCACTCTTGCCAGCTACCCGGTATCCTGGCACCTGCGCCAGCGTGATCTCCCGTTCCACCACGCGGGCCAACAATTCGGTCAGTGTCGCGGCCGTCTCTGGCGAGATCGGCTGCCCCAATTGATGTGGAGGAATCAGCACCTCTACACCATCTGGATAGCGCCGCTTCTTGACAACATGCGGACGCATCATGGTCCCCTCGTTCGCCACTGCGCTTACCGCGCTCAACAACTGGAACTGCGTCACGGCAATCCCCTGCCCGTAAGAGTTAGTCGCCAGAAAACTCTCTTCCCAATCCCAATCGGAAGGAAGATGGACCATACCCGAGACTTCCCCCGCCAACCCCACTCCGGTCGGCTGCCCAAATCCAAAGGCCCGCACGTAATCGTAAAAGAGTTCCTCCCCCAACACGCGTGTCGCAAGGGTCGCCATGCCCACATTCAAAGAATGCGCTAAGGCTCCCTCTAAATCCTGTTGCCCATACGCAGCGCGGTTCCAATTTCTGACCACCACTCCGCCATATTCTAACCTACCAACGTCTTGATAAGACCAATCCAGGTCCACTCGTCCAGAGTCCAGGGCCGCCGCCGCCGTCACCACTTTGAAAACCGAACCAGGCTCATAGCCGTGGCTGATAGCCGGATTTTGGAAAATGTCGGCTGTGTCCAGCGCCGCGTACTCCGGATAACGCGCCGGCTCATAAGAAGGATAATTCGCCAGCGCCAAAATCTCTCCGGTACGCGGATCGGCCACCAAGATAGAGCCGCTCGCAGCCCGATATTCCGTGATAGCCTGAGCTAATTCTCCCTCCACGTAAGCTTGGATGGTACGATCTATAGTCAAATAGAGATCGGTGCCGGGATAGGGAAGGGTGCGCGCGGTAGCCAGCTCTTCAGCCAACGGCTCAGAAAATGGAGTTACCTCCCCCTGATTGGAGACCTGCTTCCCCCGCAGGAAACGGAGATAATAAGGCTGCACACCCGCTCCCTGTCCGGCCTCGTTCACGAATCCCAACAGATGGGCGGCCAGCTCGCCTTCTGCGTAGTAACGCACCCAGCCAGACGAGAAGGTAATGCCCGGCAGCTCAAGGGCGGCGATCTTTTCCTGGGCAGCTGGCGGGACGTCTTGAGCCAAAGAGCGCCAAACGTAAATCGATGACTTCTCATCTCGGTTGAGCGTTAACTTCTCCTGGAGCTCTGCCGGCGAGAGATTCACCAGAGGCGCCAAGCGCCGCGCCGTCTGCAAAGTATCGGTGATCAAGTTTACCTCGATCCCCACAGCATACACCGGAGTATTCCCTACCAGCAGCTCCCCATTGCGATCCCAAATCACCCCCCAGGGTGGCTCCGGCAATCCATAATGCCTGCGGAGCAACTGCTCGGCTTCTTCCACGTAACGCGGATGCTCCAAGACCTGAATCCGCACCAACTGCGCGACGATGGGCAGTAACAACGCGACCAACACCGAAATTATCAAGCGCAAGCGAGCATCAGGACCGTGTAACATGCTATTGCTCCGTCATCCAAATATAATCCACTGCATCCGCCGGCACATACCCCAGTTCCGTCGCCCGCCGTTGCAATTCAGGGATAGAGCTCAGTCGCGCGATCTCTATGATCAGAAACTGATTCTCCCGCTCTTCGCCCACCAGCTCTTTCTCTTGATCCCAAACCTTTTCTCCCAACTTCACATTAGCCGCCGCCAACGCCACATAAGCACTCGCCAACACTAACAACGCCACGAGAATGAAGAGAAAGAATCGCGCGGCGGCGCGGGTTTGTTGCCCTTTTTGGCGTTGGACGCCGTGGGTGCGTTGTTGCCAGAGTACGCTCATAATTTTGTAACCTATAAGTCAAAAAGTTGAGTTTACTGCAAAACCAATAATTTCACCACAGAGAGGCACGCAGAGTACAAAGATTAGAAATTTAATTCTTTTTCTTCGCGGTCCGGACGTCCTTGCGGTGAAATATTTTTTCAGTGCCCTTAAAGCTAAATACTGGGGGGTATTTCAAATGAGTTATGAGATGTGTTGGGGTTGCGTATGGCGGTTAGTGCTTATGGCAAATCGCTAATCCCTCCAGGCTCTCTCTGCCTCCGTGGTACACTATCTTTTCTCCGCTACGCGGAGCTTAGCACTACGACTGCGCGGATTTGATTCAACTTCGGCGGCGGAAGCTTGTACCGGCTGTGAACCGATCAAGCGCAAAGCAGCTCGATGCTCACAACGGCAAATAGGGAGTTCCGGAGGACAGATGCAATCTTGAGCCTCCCGCTTGAAGAAACGCTTGACGATCCGGTCTTCCAGGGAATGAAACGCAATCACCACTAACCGCCCTCCCGGTCGCAAGAGCGAGACGGCCGCTGGTAATGCGCCTTCCAAGATCTCTAACTCGCGATTTACCGCAATGCGCAAAGCTTGGAAGGTCCGGGTGGCCGGATGAAGCCGCCGCCCGCGCCGTCCCCCCACCGCTAGGGAGACCACCTTCGCTAATCCAACGGTGGTCTGGATGGGCCGCGCACGCATCAAGGCTTGCGCGATCCGTCTACTCTGGCGCTCTTCCCCATACCGCCAGAGAATCGCGACCAATTCGTCTTCCGTTGACTGGTTGATCAAGTCGGCAGCCGTAGGAACCGCGCTACTCGGATCGTAGCGCATGTCCAAGGGCCCGTCGAAACGGAAAGCGAAGCCGCGTTCGGGAGCGTCAATCTGAAAAGAGGAAAATCCCAAATCGAAGAGAATGCCATCTACAGGAGAAAAGCCCGCAGC
>DUEJ01000166.1 GCA_011192175.1 Thermoflexia bacterium | reverse complement strand
TCCAGATAGGGTTCGGGAGCGATGATCAGGCGGCGTTGGAAGACCAAGTAGCTTACTTGCTCTTGGGTGTGTGTGCGATTGCCGCTGGCTAAACTCTCATCAATGGCTAAATCTATAGTATCGGCCGTTAACGGGTTGTTTCCGTATAAGATCGCCCAGCCGCCGTCTCCGCCGTCCTCTGCCGCTTTGGAAATTAGCGCCACTTCTGGCGTGGTGGTGAAGGTTTGCTGGAAGGTATAGGGATAGGGGGGGGCGGTATCCACGCCCGCCACGGAATCCGCACCTAACCAGGCTTCGTATTCCAGACCGTAGAGGGCGCCAGCGTTATTGCTATTGCTCTGCTCAATGACGATAAAGCCGATTTGCTCATCCGCGCGGGGGATGATGGGGTTTTCTTTGCTGACGTGCTTGCCGGTCCAGAGATGATTAGCGTCGGGCGGTTGAGAGCGGGAGCTTCCTCGATCCCAGAATACCGACCAGTCGGCATCGTTATAGCTCAGCACCTGGCCTAGCACTACCGGGGTGGTGCCGTGGTAATCATGCAAATAGCTCTGTGGCTCGCCGTGCCAAGAGCTGGAGCCATCGGTGACGGTGGAGGTGTAGATTTGGCCTTCAAGGTGGATACCGTTGGGCAGCGTGTAGGCGCCACTTTCCATTACCAGGTAATGCACGTCGCGCGTGCTGACAGTGCCGCCGCCGGGTTGTTGCAGCCGCAACTCGAAGCTACTGCCTGCCGCGTGGCGTACTCGTGTGACCAGCGGTAGCGCGCCCTGATCGTTGTTCAGGGTGCCGATGACGACCGGCGCGGTGTAACTGTTGGCGAGGTGGACCGTCACCCAGTTCGCGCCCACGTCGCTCACAGTGCCCGTCTCCAGTTTGACGGTGGTATCGGGCAGGACTTCGTCCCAGCCTAGATCGGGAGCTAGCCCTTGCGGGCGGGCTTCGCCGTCGATATCTGCGGTCACGTTGGTGGCTACACCCATGTCCACGGCCGCGGAACTGGCGGTGAGGTGATAGTCGCCGCTCTCGGGCACCACGAAGGCCGGATCGCCATAATAGTCGTGGGCGGTATCAATCGTTCCGCTACCGGCGGTATCTGCGCCATTAGCCCAAGCCCCGCTCCCCCAGAGCGTCGCTTCCAAGTGGGCCGTATCACCGCCGCCTACGTGGATGCCGGTAGTCTGGCTGACGATGAGGGTGTTGGTGAGCCACGTTGTGCCGCTATCCACGTAGATACCCTCTCCAGCGCCGGTGTTGCGGGCTACGGTGGTGTGCCACATACGCACTACCGGATTGCCTTCGGAGATATAGAATCCACTGCCGCCGAGGGGGACACTGTTATCTGCAATCAAGGTGTTGATTAGCGTGGCGTCACAACGGCGGACTCGCAGGCCGCCGCCGTGATCGCCGGCCGCGTGGTTGGCGGTGATGCGGTTGTTGCGCAAGGTCGCTGCGGGAGAACAATTGCGCAGATAGAGTCCCGCGCCGCTATCTGCGGCCGTGTTGGAGCTAATCTCGTTGTCTTCCAAGATGAAGTGGCCGGTATACAGATAAATTCCGCCGGCATCGTCGGTGGAGGTATTGGAGAAGATGGTGTTGTGCGTCAAGGTCAGATCGGCGTTGCGCAGGTAGATGCCGCCGCCATCCGTGTTGCCGCCGGGAGTTGTCCCGCCGGTGATTTGCAACCCCGTAATAGTCGGGGCGCTGCCGCCTTCGATGTAGAAAACGCGCCCTTGTTGGGCTGCGTCTAAGGTGGTGGGATGCGCGCTGGGATCGGGGGTAGTCCAGTTGGTGCGAGTGTAGCCGCCCTGGACGGTGAGAGTTTTGTTCAGGTAGACCACCTGCGTATGTCCGCCGTAGGTCTGAGTGGCGGAGCAGTAGCCCGCCACTTTGACGATATCGGTAGCGGCTGCGCTGGCGTCGACGGCGGCTTGGACGGTGAAGTAATCCTGGCTGCTATTGTTCAACCGTACCCAGCAACGGCGCGGCTTGACCGTGGTGGTGACGCTGGTTTGATTGTTAGTCGGGTCGCTATCCGAGGCGTTGCTATCGGTGATGATCGCGTTGTTGGTGAGAGGGCCGCTGAACAGCTCGTTGACCGTCACCGTGAAGACGAGCTCGCCGGCTGCGCCGGGCGCCAACGTCGGCGTGTACCAGGCCAGGAGCCGACCGGTCCGCGTCGGCCCGTTCCAGCCGGCGGGTTGGTTTAGCAGCCCGCCGTAGGTGACGCTGAGCGGGAGCGTATCGGTGATGGAGACTGCTGGGGCAGCCATTGAGCCGGCATTGGAGTAAGTTAGCGTGTAGGTCAGCGTTTGGCCCGCCAGCACCGGATCGGGGTGGGCGGTTTTGGATAAGCTCAAATCTGTTTGCTGTGAGTTGCAGATGGATAAACTAACATCGTCGATGAAAAAAGAAGTAGTCCTCGTGGGATGTGAAGCTAAATCGGATTCAAAGTGAATATGGATGACTTGTCCGGCGTAGTCGCTGGCATTGGGCCATGCAAAAGTGGATTCCTGCCAGCTGTCGGCGGTACTTTGATTGGTAATTTGTTCTACGGTTACGATGGTGTTGTTGCTGCTATCACGAATCGAAACCGTCAGATAATCCGCAAGGTTGTGCTTTTCGGTTTCCATAAACCACCAATAGCTCAGAGTAACGGTATCCAGGGTCGCCGGTAGCGTGAGAGGTTGATATAGCTCTTCCTGTAGATGCTCGTTGTATACACCGCCTAGCCAGGCGTGGTAGTTGCCTCCATGAGCTTGTCCTGGATTATGATAGATAAGTTCGTAAGTTGAAACTTCAACCCAGGGAGCGGAGTTTGTGCCATATTCAAAGCCCCCGTTTTCCAGGGCTGCGGTACAACTGGATTGCCGGAGCTGCGCGCCATTTATTTTAGTGGAGACAGATAGCAAGATCACGGCGAACGCCAGGGGCATTAGCAATTTCAAGTAATGGCGTTGCTTCTTGTCATACATAATCATTACCATCCGCTGGCGGTTCATGGCGCTTCGCTCACGGTGATGACGACGGTTTGCCCGTTGATCTCTAGGGTGTAGCTCTGGGGGCCACTGGCGACGGTCTGCGTGAAACCGGTCTCCTCTGTTAGCCGCCAGATAGCGTGCTCTACGCCCGCATCGGCTGAGTAATGGTCGGTGAGCTCTGCTTGCGCCGCCGTGGTGACGCGCTGGCTGGTGCTGACGTAGTAAAGGAAGGAACCGATGAGCAACACTGCCACGCCCATGATGACTAAGGCGATGACCAAAGTTGAACCGCGCTCGTTGTGTAGTGTGGTGCTCATAATTTACCCTCCTTCCTTGTCTACTGTTCAATACTGCCGCATGGTCAAGGTGTAAGTGGCGCTGCCAGAAACTTCCCCGGCGGTGGCGTGGAGCGTCACGGCGACGGTACCGGTGACGGTGCCGCTGGGACAGTTGATCTCGCTGACGTGGCGCGCGATGTTGTTGGTTGTTGTAATTCCCGCCCGCCGCTCCAAAGTCTCGCCGTTGAGCGTGTAGCCGTACTGCTCGGAACCGTGGGTGAAGGTGAAAGGTACACAACTGCCGGCGGTCCCGGTGAAGGCCTGGCTCTCGTTGGCATCTCTCACCAGCCAGAGCGCCGCGTTGCGTAAATCGCTATCGACGGCGAGTTGGGCATTGCCCCAACGCGGAATGTCAAAGATTTGATTTAGGATTAAGAGTAACGTCCCCGTGATGAGGGTTAAAATTCCCAGCACGACCAATAGCTCCACCAACGTGAAGCCGGCGCTCCTACTTTTCATCGCTCCACCTTGTAATCGCTCAGGGTGACTAGCGGGTCCGCGGCGTAGGTGATGGTCACGGTGAGCTGTTGCAGCCCTGGAGAGATGACTTGCGTGCTCAACAGGACGCCATAATTGGCCGGCGCGGAGATGGCGGCGTAGGTGGTTCCGGTGTTATCGTACTCCAGGCCCTTGACGGTTTCCAGTTGCGAGAGTGCCAAGTTGTTCGCTGTGGTCAGCCGGTTGCTATGGCGCACGCCCAGCGCGCCGGTGGAGAGAGCGACGATGAAGGTGGTGAGCGCGATGCTGATGATTGCTACGGCAGCCAGCAACTCAATCAAACTATCCCCGGTTTCCCGGCGGTTTTGACGGCGCGACTCTCTGCTCATCCTTCTCTCCGTTGAATGCGTTTGTAAACTGCGCCCCAGCTGCTAATGATGATAATGACTATGATGACGATGGCGGCTTGCGGCCATTTATCACGTGGGAGGACTTCAAATAAGAGCTGCAAGAATATCCATTCGGCGGCAAAGGCCGCGAGCAAGAAGCCGATGAGCCAGGCGCTGCAACCCACATCTGAGTGTAAATTTTTCATGGTTGACTTCCCCGAAAAAAGTTAGTTCACCACAGAGCCACAGAGGACACGGAGAAAAGAGAGCTTACCGCAAAGACGCTAAGGCGCTAAGAAAAAATAAGTTTGAAGGCTAACTTAAAATCTCGGTGCTCGTCCGCGTTCCATTGCTTCTTGCCCCTTGCTACTTGTCCCTTTTCACTTGATCTCTGAGAGCACTGAATACATGGGCGTGACCATCGAGATGGCGATAAAACCTACTAAGATGGCCGTGATGATGGTCAAAGTAGGTTCCACGGCGGTGATCAGCTGTTGTACTTTGTGGTCGGTCTCCTCCTCGTAGAACTCGGTTAGCGTTTTCAGGTTCTCTTCCAGCGTGCCGCTCTCTTCCCCTACCCGCACCATCTGCGCGAGCAACGGGGGGAAAACGGATTCTGCGGAGAGCGGGTCTGCCAGTCCCCGCCCGGCGAGCAGCGCGTTGCGTACCCGGGACAGCGCTGCGGTGAGCACTGTGTTGGTGATGGTGTTCCGGCTCAGATCGATGGCCTCGGCGAGAGGGATGCCGGCGCGGATCAACATGGCGGAGGTGTTGGTGAAACGGCAAACTTGGCCTAAGAGAATGACGCGGCCTACCAACGGGATGCGGAGTAGCAGCCGGTCGCGCAGCCTCCGCCCGCTGGGTTGGGTGCCCCACCAGCCTAGCAGCGCGGAGAGCAGCAGCCCGCCGAGCAAGAGGTAGAAGCCGTAGGCGGTGATAAATTTGCTGGTGGCAATCAGTGCGCGGGTGGACCACGGGAGCTCCGCGTCGAACGAGTCAAAGAGAGCGATCATCGGCGGCAGGGCAATGGTGAACATCAAGATAATGACGAAGATGGCGACTGCCACGACGAAGAGGGGGTAAATCATCGCATCGCGCATTTTGCGGATGAGCGATTGTTCTTTTTTGAAGTAGATGGCGAGTTGCTGTAACATCACATCTAAATTCCCGGTATGCTCTCCCACCATAATAGTGCGTTGGTAGATGATAGGGAAAGCGTGAGGATGGTGGGCTAAGGCGGAGGAGAAAGGTTGCCCGGCGCGGAGGGTGGCGATGATATCTTGGAGTATCTCATGCAAGGCTGGTTTGGTGACCTGTTGCGCTAGCATTTGCAAGGCTGCCAGAATGGAGATGCCCGACCTTAACATGGTAGCTAGTTGCCGCGAGAAGATGATTAGATCGCCGCGTTTGAGGCCGAAAAAGGTCGGGAAGAGTTCTGCCAGAGAGCGATGGGCGCGGGCCGCGGATATCTGCGCGACGGTTAGTCCTTGCGACCAGAGTAGCCGCTCCACGGCGGTCTCGTCGACAACTTCTACGTTTCCTTCGACCGATTGTCCCTGGCTATTAAATGCCACGTAATGGTAACGCATTGTTTTTTATTCCCTCGCATAAATGTAGCTCCACTACGGCGGATCACAATCCGCCGTAAGCCTTCGTCGTAAGTCGCTCCAGCTACTTTTTATAATACCATAAAGTATGGTTAGAGAGATAAAAACAAGTGTTGCAATTGGATTACGATTAGCTCGAGGAACGGTAAACAGTACGCATGACTTCTTGCGGGGTGGTGATGCCCGCTTGTACTTTGACCATCCCATCGTGGCGTAGCGGGATGAGGCCATCGCTGACGATCTGTTGTTTCAATTCGTCGGCGGAGGCGCCGTTGACCAGCTTCCGGCGGAGCGTTTCGGTCATGGCTAGTACCTCGAAGAGGCCGGCACGCCCACGATAGCCGGTTCCGCTACAGAAATTACAACCGCGTCCTTGCCGGATCTCGGTGGGCGGTTCTCCCATCTCGATCTCATAAGCTAGTTGTTCTGGGGGTGTTGGTTTGGTCGGGATGCTACAGTGCGTGCAGACGCGGCGGACAAGTCGTTGGGCCACCACTCCGGCCAGCGCCGAGCCGATGAGATACGGTTCAATGCCCAGATCCATCAGCCGGTAGAGCGTCCCCAGGGCGTCGTTGGCGTGGATGGAGGAGAGCACCAAGTGGCCGGTCAAGGCGGCTTGGACGGCGGTCTGGGCCGTCTCGCGGTCGCGGATCTCGCCGACCAAGATGATGTTGGGATCCATGCGCATGATCGCGCGCAATCCGGTGGCAAAGGTGATGTTCGCTTGCCGGTTGACCTGGATTTGATTGACGCGGTCAAATTGGTATTCGATGGGATCCTCAATAGTGATGATGTTGGTGGTACTGCGGTTGAGGCGGTTGATCGTCGCGTAGAGCGTGGTGGTTTTACCGGCACCCGTCGGACCAGAGATCAACACCATTCCAAAGGGACGCGAGTAGATTTTTTGGTAGAGATTGAGCGTGGGGGGGAGGAACCCCAGCTCGCCTAACTCCAGCAACGAGGGGGATTTATCCAGCAGCCGGAGGACGGCCATCTCGCCGCGTGCGGTATCGGCGGTTGCTACCCGTACATCGACCGGTTGCCCTTCCGGGCCGTGGAAAGCGAATTGTCCATCTTGCGGCCGGCGGCGCTCGGCGATGTTCATCTCGGCTAAGACCTTGATGCGGCTGATGAGCGCGTTATGTACGGAGAGCGGTACCTCTAGCGCGTCGTGCAGAATGCCATCAATACGGTAGCGGATGCGCAGGGTTTGCTCTCCAGGCGCGATATGGATATCGGAGGCGCGGTCGCGCATGGCTTGTTGTAGTAGCAGGGAGACAACGCGGGCTACCGGATTCTGAGTGATATCTTCGGAGGTCAGCCGTTGGAACTCTTCTGTGGGGAGGGAGCGCGGTGAAATTTGTTCCAGCTGGCGCTCAATCTCGGCTTGCGATTGGTAATAAAGGGCTAGGGCTGTTTCAATATCTTCGTGAACACCAAGCATGGGGCGCACGGGCCAGCCACTGCGAATGGCGATATTCTCCACGGCTTGCATATCTGCAGGATCTTCCATCACCACGACCAGCTCGCCATCAATTAGATCCAAGGGAATGGCGTGGTAGCGCCGCGCGATCTCTTCGGGCACTAGCTGGAGCGCGTTTAATTGGACCTTGTGGTGCTTCAAGTCGATGAGGGGTAGATTGAGGTGTAAGCTGCGGGCGACGGCGATATCATGGTGTGTCAGCGTGCCTGCATGCAGCAGAGTCTCCAACACGGAGCCGCCGGGCGGCGTCTTTTGTTGGCCTAGAGCCAGCTCTGGGGAGGAGAGCAACCCGGTATCAACTAAAATTTTTTCTAGTGTTTCAGCTGGTAGAGACTGGGAGGAGTAATCTAACGTCATATTGGGTCCCTTCTGATTATTGAATGCCTTGAAAAGAGTTAGTTCACCACAGAGCACGGGGAGATTCTGAACTTGACTATACTGAAAAGACCAAGATTTTCACCGCCAAGACGCGCAGACGCTAAGAAAAATAAGGGGAAGCGTTTGAACGGTTACATGCAAATTGGTCAGCAGCTTGAGCGGATTTAGCAAATTTTCCGGTTACCACTCACCCCTCCCTAGTTAGATTGTTGGCACAGCTTCTTTAGAACGTAGATGTACGCTGATAAACACTGATTTTATATTCTATCTGTGAAAATCTGCGCGCATCTGCGCCCGCTCTGGAGTTTGGGAAGGGGTCTGAGTAGATACATTTTCCGATTGGGTTAATGTCTTTAGGTTTTCGCTAGCCGCAGTACGCCTACCGCAGGAGGCTCTCGGAGACTAAGGCCGGCTGTCCACCGACGTGGACAGAGACTAGAGAGCGTTCACGTCGGTGGACGCGCGGCGCAACGCGCCTCGGAAAGCGACTTTAGTCGCGGCTGTGGCGAAATTATAGTGACACTAATCGATTTGCCATGTGCCATTCTTGAGGAGAGCCATAAGCCGCACGACTAATTTCTGTAACGCGGGGTGCGTGGCATCGAACTGGGGGGGGAGAGTAGCCAGCACGGATAGTTCAGGGGGTGGCGCTGACTCTTCTTCCTTGCTGAACAATACGAAAGCTATTTTTTTCTCAGGAATTTGAAATTGTTCCAATAAGTTAAGAGCTGTGCGGGTTGCCGCCAGGGTCGCCGGTTGGTTTTCGGTGACAATGAGGGTTAAAGCAGCTAGCGGGGCTAGTTGCGCTAAGCTGGTGGGGGGCTGGAGTGGTAGGTCAAAGAAGACTAGCTGCTCTCTTTCCAGGAGAGCGGTGGTTAGAGCTTGTAGATCTGACTTGCGCAACTGTCCCCCCGCATTACTGCCCACCAAATTATTGAGGAGTTTAAGGCCACTGCTATGATGCAGTATTTTTGTCTGTAGCTTAGATGGTTGACGGGCATCCTGGAGGAGGAATGGTTGGGTAGTCGGCGCTATCCCCAATTGGAGAGCGTGTTCAATGGAGTAGGGATGGAGGTCAACTACTGTGACTTCCGTTCCTGGTTGGACTAGCGCCAGCCCGGCTTGCACCGCCACCGAGGCGACTTCTGCGGCGCGCGGTCCCACCAGGATGACGCTGGCCCCCGGACGCTTTTCTTCTGGCGCCACCAGGGGCGCCAGGGCGGCGTCAATTAGCTCAATTAAGTCGTTTATCTGATAAGGTTTAACAAGATAAGCCGTGGCGCCCAGCTCACTCGCTAGCTCTTTGTCGCTAGATTTATCTTTGGCCGATAAGATGATGATGGGGAGCTTGTGCAGCTGGGGATCGTTTCGCAAGCGGCTTAGAATCTCAAAGCCGTCAAAGCCGGGCAACATGAGATCAAGTAGAATTAAGCTAAGGGACTCTGTGCGGGCCATTTTGAGGCCGACTAGTCCATTGGGGGCGTTAAGTGTTTGATAGCCTTCCCGTTCCAGGATGAGGGCGAGTAACCGGGCGACGGCGCGGTCATCCTCAATGATTAGTATTCTCTGGGTCATTTTTCACCTACCCCTATTTTTCAAGCGGAGCTATAGCTTTATAGTTGCTCTAAGCGGACGGTCTGCGTGGGATAGGGCAAGTCAATGTTGGCGGCCTCGGCAGCCGCGTTGATGGCGAGCACCGCGTCCGAATGTACATCCAGTGGCCCGTGGGTTTTCTGATTTACCCAGAAGCGGGCTACAAGGGTAACAGCTGAATCTCCGAGTTCCTCCGCGAAAATAGCTGGAGCGGGTTCCGCCAGCACGCCAGCAGTCTCTTGGAGGGTCTTTAGAAAAACGCGCATCGCGGCTTGAATATCTTGTCCATAGCCAATGCCGATGTGGATAGTGCGGCGGCGCTTTGGTTGCTCTGAATAATTGATGATGGGATTACTGAAAACGGCCAGATTGGGAATAATTACCCTCTCGCCATCCCAGGTTTTCAGAACCAGATCGCGTATATTGACGTCCAATACCTCTCCGCTGTAGGTTCCGGCTACCTGCACCGCGTCACCGATGGCAAATGGTTGGCGGATCAACAAGAGGATGCCGGAGACGAAGTTGCGGGCGATATCTTGCAACGCGAAGCCGATGGTGAAGCCGGCAATCCCCAAGCCGGCGAGGAAACTGGTAATATCAAAGTTGATCTGTTCCAGGGAGAGGAGGGTCCCTAGTAACAGTATCGCCCAACGGGCAAACTGGCAGAGCAAAACGATGAGATCGGGATTATCTCTTTTTAATTTTAATGTCTTTTTAACCCACCGCGCAGCGAGACCGGAGAGTAATAGGGTGCTGATAAAAGTCACCACCGCGGCGATCAAGCTGGGCAACCTCCCCAGTACGTTCGGGAGAATTTCTTGGAATGATTGACTGAATGACATAGTTTACCTCTGTGGAGCTTGCCCTTTTTTGTAGCGGTAGACGATGCGTCCCCGATCCAGGTCGTAAGGGGAGATTTCTATCTTCACGCGGTCGCCTAGTAGAATACGAATATAATACCGGCGCATCTTGCCGCTGAGATAAGCGATTATCTCATGATCATTATCTAGCTCAACGCGGAACTTAGTCCCTTTCAAGGCTTCGGTAACAGTACCTAACATCTCAATTTTTTCACTTTTAGCCATCTTAACTCCTTCTTTAGCGGTTAGTTGATTATTGGGTCGCTTGGTCGTAGAGAGGTTGTTCTTGCTCTGCAATTTCCAGCTTATCTGCTTGGTTAATTCTCTCAAAGGAGGTTTTCAGATGAGCCTTGATCTCTTTTTGAGCTTGGATTAAAGGAATATCCCTAGCCGCCGCTATTTCAGCCGCCAGCAAGCGCAGCCCTTGTTTGTAGAGTTCATTCCCTTTTTGCGTCAGACCATTTTCCCCCTGTTTCCGCCAGCCAGCATCCCGAATTATCTTGGCGATCTCCTGAATGTCTCCGGTGTGGCTCTGGTTGCGGATTACTTTATGGCGGGCGCGGTAATTATTAGGTAGTTCTTCTGGGGTACTGGCTAACATTGCCCATACCTCATCCATCTCCGTCGCCGAAACTGCTGCACGCAAACCAATTTCATCCACCTCGTCAATTGGAATCATCAAGTTGGTAGTGGTCTGTTTTAGCAGCTTGATCGTATAATATCTGCGTAGGGTTCCTTCGGTCTCTAACTCCTTAAAGCCAGTGATTCTTCCGGCCCCGCGAATGGGATGAACGACAGCATCGCCAATTTTGAATTTGGTCTTCTTCTCTTGCTCTCCCATTTTCCCTCCTTAAGCTACTGTTAATTGGTTTGAGTGTGCGGCCAAAGTTACTGCTCTCCCGGTTCTGCCAGTACATTTTCTAACCATTGGAGCTCCTGAGTCGCCATGAATAAGCCATATTCGAGCGCCAGCGGCTCGCGCGGTTTTTCCTCTCTGCCTTGGAGCAGCTGCTGAAGATCCTCACGTTGCGCTTCGATCTGGGACTGCCGCCGTTGCAGGTAGGCCGTCAATATCTCCTGGGAGTAATTAACGGATAAGATGAGGTGCATCAAAAACGTCTTTAACGAGGTCTCTTGCGTGAGGGGCTGGCCGGCCCACTCCCTGAGCGCTTGTTGACCGGCGCTGGTGATACGGTAGATCTTGCGGGAGGATTCCACCTCTTGAGTTACTAGCTTCTCATTGCGCAGTGCATGTAAAGCCGGGTAAAGACTCCCATAGCTAGGGCTGCCGATCAACCAGCTGAAGCTCTCTAGGAATACTTTGATGTCATAGCCAGTTAATGCTTTCTCTCTTAGCAAGCCCAACACCAGGTAGCGTAGATTCACTGTATTTTTAACCATAGCGGTAAGTTTAAGACCTGTATCAATTCGATACATGCTAACACAGAAATAGGGTTTGTCAATGCACGCTGAGGCCTGTACAGTGTGTAGGTAAGCGGGCGTTGGCGCGGGTCAGTTGCCTGACTGTTTGACTGTTGTCGTGTTTGGTGACATACTAGGCGCAAGTGAGCGGGGATCCGTTAGTGGCAGGTGGTTCTCTATCCAAACCAGGTTGATCCCACTGAAATAAGCTGGTTAGCCGCTAAGACGCCAAGACGCTAAGAGAAAAGGGTCTCTGGGACTGGGCGTGGTAAGTGCCCCGCGACTGGCGGCGCGTTCGACCTCGATCCGGACCGCGCCTGTAGCGAATTGGCGGCTTGCGCGAAAAGGATTTCGCGGCTACGGCGAAACCGTTAGCTGGCAGTTGACCTTATCTTGGAATTGCAATATACTTTTTATCAGGATAGTGCAACTATTGTGATAGGAGGTGCGGAGAACATGGCAGAAACAAGGGTCGCTATCGGGCAGGTAAAACGGGATATTTCCGAGTTGGTTAACCGCGTCGCCTATGGCGGCGAGAGGGTTATTTTGACCTCTCGCGGTAAGTCCAAAGCGGCGCTGGTCAGCGTAGCGGATTACGAAGAGCTCCAGCAGGCACAAGCAGACGTTCGGCTGGCGCGCTGGGAGGCGTGGCTGGCCGCCAATGACCAGCTGGCGGCCGGAATCCTGGCCCGCCGTGCGGGCGAACCGTTGGACGTGGACGCGCTCTGGCAAGCGGCGCGGGCGGATCTGGAGGCGCGGGATGCACAAGTATCTGGTCATTGATGCCAGTTTTGCGTTCAAATTGTTGTTACCTGGCCCACACCAAAAACGCTGCCAGACGTTGGTGACGCAATGGCAGAACGCCGGTTACGTGTTATGCGCGCCGGCATTGTGGTTTTACGAGCTCACGTCCGCGCTCTGCAAGCTGGTACGTTTCGGGCATCTCACCCGCGATGAAGGGCAGCGAGCATTGAGTCTGGCTCAGAAACTAGGTGTGCAGTTATTTCCCCCCGACGATGCCCAAACCACATTGGCCTTCGATTGGACAATGCGGCTAAAACGGGCTGCCGCTAACGACAGCTTCTACCTGTCGTTAGCCCAGACATTGCATAGCGAGCTGTGGACGGCAGATAAGCGTTTGGTCAACGCCGCCGGGGTCGCTTGGGCGCATTTTATATCGTAAAAACGGTCTGGGTATTTCAGACCTCTGAGGTCTATATAATCGCTGGGCAGGAGGTGTAATTTGCAGGAGTGGGTGGCGCAAGTGCCGTTTCTCCAGGCGGGGGGACATCGGCAGCTATTGGAGAAAGTGGCGGCGTTGCGGGGAAATGCTATCATTTATCCCCTGCCGGGACAAGAATTATACGCGCTGCGGATGACGCCTTTTTCTGCTGTCCAACTGGTGATTCTGGGACAGGACCCCTATCATGGGCCGGGACAGGCACAGGGATTGGCTTTTTCGGTGCCGGAATCAGTGCCCGCGCCGCCCTCTTTACGCAATATCTTTAAGGAGATCAGAGAGGATGTCTACGCAGGTGAGCCACAGGATTTTTCAACCGATTTGACGCGCTGGGCGCGCCAGGGAGTACTGCTTCTTAACACTGTCTTGACGGTGGAGGCCGGTAAGGCCGGCTCCCACCGGTCTCTGGGTTGGCAGGTGTTGACGGATGCGCTGCTCACGCAGTTAAGTCAAAAACGAGAGCGGTTGGTCTTCATGCTCTGGGGGGCGCGGGCTCAGGCCAAACTTCCTTTGCTTGCGGCGGAGCGGCATCTGATCTTGACCGCGCCGCACCCTTCCCCGCTGGCAGCTTGGCGCGGTTTCTTCGGCTGCCGGCATTTTTCTCAGGCTAACGCTTACTTAGCGCAACACGGCGGCAGGCCGATTGTATGGTAGCGCGGTAATTTGCCAGCCCCGTCGCCTAACACTTTCAAAAATGGGACGCAGATTAACGCGGATGGACGCTGATAAAAAACTTTCTCAGGAAAAAACTAAAAAATCTGCATCCAAAATTAAAATGGTATAGAACTAGGTGGCTAGCTAAGAGGAGGTTAGGATGGAATATAGAATTTTGGGCAATACGGGGGTAAAAGTTTCCGAGCTCTGCTTGGGAACCATGTCGTTTGGCGGCGACGCTGATAAGGAGGCTTCCGCTGCGCTGTTTCGGCGCTGTCGTGAAGTAGGCATAAATTTCTTTGATTGCGCGAATGTCTACCAGCATGGGCTTGCGGAGGAGATTCTGGGAGAGTTGATCGCCGGTTGTCGTGATGAGGTGGTCATCACCAGCAAAGCTTACTTCCCCATGAGTGCGGCTCCCAACGCTAGAGGGGCGACGCGCTATCATCTTATGCGGGCCGTGGAGGCGAGTTTGCGGCGGCTGGATACCGAGGTGCTCGACATTTACTTCATTCATCACTTCGACGCTCGCACTCCGTTGGAGGAAACGTTGCGCGTGCTGGATGATCTGGTCAGCCAGGGAAAGATCCTCTATCCGGCCGCCAGCAACTTTGCCGCCTGGCAGGTCTCCAAAGCGTTAGGCATCTCCGCGCGTGAGGGGTGGGCAAAGTTTGCCGTCATCCAACCGATGTACAACCTGGTCAAGCGGCAGGCTGAGGTGGAACTCTTCCCTATGGCGCAAGCGGAGGGCTTGGGCGTGCTGCCCTACAGTCCTCTGGGGGGTGGGTTGCTGACGGGGAAGTATGGCCCCGCGCGGCGCCCGGAAACGGGGCGCTTGGTGGAGAATAAGATGTACCAGGTGCGTTACGGCGACGCTGGGGTCTATGAGGTCGCCGCGCGGTTTACTGATTTTGCTAGATTGCGAGGTTACGATCCCGTTAGTCTGGCAGTCGCTTGGGTGGGCAGCCATCCGGCCGTCACCGCGCCGATTATTGGGGCGCGCAATACAATGCAGCTGGAAGGCTCGCTCAAATCCGTGGAGATCGAGATGACGCCAGAACTCCGGGCCGAGATTGCCGCGCTCTCGTTGGCTCCGCCGCCGGCCACTGACCGCAACGAGGAACAGACCGAGTTCAATTATGGCGTGCGTTAGTGTGTCAGAGGGAGCGATTTTAAATTAGGCCGAGTTAAAAACTAGCTATCTGACACTTTTTTGGCTTCGCTGAAATAAGTTAGCTTGCCGCCAAGACGCAAAGACGCTAAGAAAAAAAATGCTATTTCCTGAAGGTTAATTTTCAAATCTTCGCGCCTTTGCGGTGAAACACTTGGTTTTTTTAGTAGACTCAATTTTGGACGCAGGTGGTTTAGTTTTTTTCATAGAAAAGCTTGTTTATCCGCGTCCATCTGTGTCCCATTTTTTGCCTAACTGGGGGAGCCTTCAAGAGGACAATAAAAAGGGAGGGCCACTTTTAAGTGACCCTCCCTTTAATTTATGCCCCAGAGAGGACTCGAACCTCCACGCCCTAAAGAGCACAGGTCCTCAACCTGCCGCGTATGCCAATTCCGCCACTGGGGCTGGTGACAATTTGCATTATACATAAAGGAGGCTAGTTGTCAACTTGCCGGTGGCCCGTCCAGGGCGGAGCCTTGTTGAAGGGCGGAGTTGAGTTTACTGAGAGCCTCAAGAGTTTCACCATTTTTTCCCTAATTCTTTTCCTCATGGTATACTGATTTTCATCAGAGGGCTGTAAATCACGCGAGGAGGTCTTCTCGGTGCGCTTTCAGGTTGGCTCTTTGATGTTATCTCATTCTTATCTCCAAGCAATCCAGTAGGAGCTAGGCTTATGATTTTGCGGCATAGACACTGGCAGTTAGCTCCTCTCGCCCCGGCCGTCCTCTTTGAACGTTTCTCGGCCCTCGATCCGCTGGTGGTACAACTGCTCTATAACCGGGGACTGACAACCCGTGACGAGGTTGACTTCTTTATCACCGGCGCAGATGTGACTGGGAATCCTTTCACTCTGGCCGGTATGGGGCCGGCCGTCTCCCTGATCCGGCAGCTGCTCGCGGCGGGCGAGAGTATCGTTGTCTATGGCGATTATGATGTGGATGGGATTACCGCCACGGCGGTTTTGGTGCAGACCTTGGAGTCGCTGGGCGGCCACGTCCAGCCCTATATCCCTGACCGCGAGGACGAGGGGTACGGGTTGAACTGTGCCGCTATCAGGGATTTGGCCGGTGCAGGCGTGGGGTTACTGATCACGGTCGATTGTGGCATCAGGTCTTTAGAAGAGGTGGCGTTGGCCCGCCGTCTGGGGATGGCGGTGGTGATCACCGATCATCACCATTTGGGGGAGGCGTTACCTCCAGCGAATGCAGTGCTCAATCCGCGGCGTCCAGATAGCGATTACCCGTTCAAGGATTTGGCTGGCGTAGGGGTAGC
>DUEJ01000165.1 GCA_011192175.1 Thermoflexia bacterium | reverse complement strand
CTTTGCCGTTTTGGACGTGAACTATGGTGGTAGCACCGGCTATGGCCGCGCCTACCGGGAGCGGTTGAATGGGCAGTGGGGCGTGGTAGACGTGGACGATTGCGTGAATGGCGCGCGCTATCTGGTGAAGCGTGGTCTGGTGGATGGCGCACGGCTGGCGATTCGCGGCGGCAGCGCGGGCGGTTACACCACGCTCTGCGCATTGACTTTCCACAAACTCTTCAAAGCCGGAGCGAGCTATTACGGCATCGGCGATCTGGAGGCCTTGGCGCAAGATACGCACAAATTTGAATCGCGGTATTTGGATCGGTTGGTGGGCCCGTACCCAGAGCGTAAAGATATTTACGAAGAACGCTCGCCGCTGCATTTTACGGAGCAACTCTCCTGCCCCGTAATTTTCTTCCAGGGGTTGGAAGATCAAGTTGTGCCGCCGTGCCAAGCCGAGCAGATGGTCGCGGCGTTAGAGAGCAAAGGCGTGCCGGTGGCCTACCTCCCCTTTGAAGGTGAACAACACGGTTTCCGCCGCGCAGAGAATATCAAGCGGGCCTTGGATGCCGAGCTCTACTTCTACTCGCGGGTCTTCAATTTCCCGTTAGCGGAGCCGGTGGAACCGGTTGTGATCAAGAATTTGTGAGGCGAATGACAATGGGACTACAATTTGAATGGGATCCAAACAAAGCTCACGGCAATCAACGTAAACACCAAGTAACTTTTGAAGAAGCCTCAACCGTGTTGGCGGATGTTTTGGGTGTAACTGTAGCGGACCCTGACCATTCGGAATATGAGGAACGTTATATCACTGTGGGGGTATCGCAACGTCACCGTTTGTTGATGGTGGCACACACAGAACGTAGCGGCCGAGTTCGGATTATCAGTGTTCGCGAATTAACACCAACGGAAAGGAGCGATTATGAGCAAGAAAACTATGGAATCTAAGGATGAACTGCGCCCGGAGTATGATCTATCTCAATTACTTAGCGGGGGCATACGTGGTAAATATGCAGCACAATATCAAGAAGGAATCAATTTAGTTTTGCTAGCCCCAGATGTAGCGGCTGCCTTCACCAGTGCCGAGGCAGTTAATAAGGCCTTGCGGTTGGTGCTACAAATTGCCCAGATACCCATAGATACGCACATACATATACCTGCATTGGAGCAAGACAAATCTGGCGGTTTCGTAGACACAGATCGCGTCTAAGGACTGATTTCTGATGGAAACTTTGAAGATGTACCCAAAGGAGCTAAGGCGAGTAAAACGAGAAGCTAATCTCAAGGAATAGCAAAACTTTGTACGAGAGACGTATGGGTGTTTGGCAGATGCACCTATTACGCGCGGCACGCAAGGTGTGTACGCAGTACATGCGAAGATGTAGGTTTCCGGTTTTGGGAAGTAAGTTATTCAAGTATAGTTAAATATAAGACATCTATGGAGGTTGATAATGGTAGCTGCTGATCTATTAGAAATTTTGCGTTGTCCGTACTGTGTAAGCGGTGAAACGCGCCGCACTGACAAAGACGATCCCGGTTGTTTAGAACTGGTACGGGAGGAGAGCTGGTTGGTCTGCACGGATTGTGGACGTAAGTACCCTATCCGCGATGATATTCCCGTGATGTTGATTGAGGAAGGCGAGAAATGGCTGGAAACTCCGGTGGCCGAGCTGCTGGTCCCTCCTCCCACGGGGGAGTAACCAATTTAGCTGATCAGGACGAGGGCATCATCGGGCTTAGTGTCGCGGGCATATTTTTCATCCTATTGGGCTTGGTGGCGCTGGCATTACCTGATGGGCAGGAGGGCGTGATGCTCTGGCAATGGTCCCCGGAGCACGCTCTCCGGCTGATGGATTCCGTTGGTGTCTTCGCTACCGCGTTGGGAGTTAGTCTGACGTGGTTGGGCGGGATGTTCTGGCGGCGGCGGATGGGGACGTGAGAGCATATTTGTTTCGAGGTTGATTTGACATCTGTCGAGGCCGTGCTATAATTCTGTTCGTGGGGGTCGTTAGCTCAGTCTGGCAGAGCAGGGGCCTTTTAAGCCCACGGTCGCAGGTTCGAATCCTGCACGACTCACCAGAAAAGCCGCGCTTTTTAGCGCGGCCTTTTTTGTTGGGGGGTGGGGACGGTAAAATTCAGGGAGCTGCGGGTGGGTCTTCTTGATAGGTGGGGAGTGTAAAATTGAAAGTGCTGCCTATCCCTTTCTCACTATCTACCCAAATACGTCCGCCATTGACTTCGACCAGGGTTTTAGCGACGGCCATACCTACCCCCCGTTCCCCTAGTCCTTGTACCAATGGTTGCCCCGCCCGATAGAACCGCCGGAAAACTTTGGAGTGCTCCTCCGGCGCAATCCCGCCGCCGGTATCGCTGATTGAAATTTTGATGAAGGAACTTTTCTCTCCATCCAGCAGGGATTCCTGCTCTGTGGCGCTTACCATGATCCCGGTGCCCGCCGATGAACAGAAGGCGGCGTTAGAAAGTAGGCGGAGTATGATTTGATAGAGACTATCTCTATCCGCTTGCACTGGGTGGAGCTCTGTGGGGAGAGCCAGCTCCACCGTCAGGTCGCGCTCGCGGAAACGTGCTGAGAGTCCCATGACGCCCTGTTCGATAACATCGATTAAATCAATGGGTTGGGGAGTCAATTTTATGCGGCGGGCATCAGGAGAGGTGATCTGCACCAGATCGTTGAGCATTTGCCCCATCTGCTCAATGCCCGCTTTTACCCGTTCCAAGAACTGTTGTTGCAGCTCGGTGAGGATACCCACCTGCTCGCCTATCAATAGATCGGTGTAGCCGGTGATAGAGGTCATCGGGGTGCGGAGTTCGTTGGCGATGCCGGCAATGGCTTCTTGTTGTCCCACCAGGCTCTTCTCGCTTTGCAAGGTGACGATTAATCCATCTGGTTGACCATCGCGGCCAGATAACAATAGCAGCTCTGCTTCTACGACTTCCTCTTGCGGTTGCAAGGAGAGATGCATGCGGCGGGGGGCATCAGTAGTGGTGGTGAGCAGGGTATCAATGGCTTGAGTCCAGAGTGGCTCTGCGTAGACGCTGTCTAAGG
>DUEJ01000164.1 GCA_011192175.1 Thermoflexia bacterium | reverse complement strand
TCCAATAACCGGCGAGATCCGCTCTATCATTTTCGGGTAAAGGCCGATACATATTGGCGCGGATTTGGTCCTGAGTGCGCGTGACGTTCCATATCCGAACTTCATCAATTTCACCTTTGAGATAAGCAATCCCCCAAGCCATAAACTGCCCAAAAGTTAAATCCACATTAGCATTCAAGATGCCGTTTGTAAACTCGTCTTGAGCTACTAACTCTCCGTTGATGTATAGTTTACGATGGATCCCATCATAAGTGCCAGCTATGTGCGCCCATTGGTTTATTGGAACATTACCACCAGCTATGGTGTTATCCCCACCATTTGACACACCGAACCCCACTTGATTACGTTGTGAGCCACTCCAAACGAATCTCCAGCCTGCATCAAGATCGTTAGAGTATTTCCCTAAAATGCGCGAGTAATCTCCCACGTTGGTAAAACGTCTGGCCCAAAACTCGATTGTTATAGTATCTGGATTCAAGGTTGGATCATTTGGCACACTGATATAATCCCCTGCGCCATTTATTGTCCCACCAGTAAAGTGCATCGCAGGATTTATCAGTATTTCCATATCTTCATTAACACAGTTCTCCATCGCAATGGATTCTGTATACGTATGGCCAGGTTGAACCGCGCCAAAATCAAAGATGGGAGGATTCGGAGTAAAGCAAAGTTGGCTTTCCGTTACCGTCAAAACCTGGTTAACCGCCACATCGCTCAAAGTTTGCACGATGCCGCTGGGCCAGCGGATAGTAATGGAATCTACATTGGTGTACCCACCCAGGCCAAACCACAGCAACATGGGATTTTCTGATATCCCGCTGCTGCTGCCCAACTCTCTCATTTGTGTCAAGTCGCCAACCATTATTTCTACACGGGCACCTATACCATCGCGGTTACTCACCATACCTTCCAGGTCAATGCTTAACCAATTATTGGCGTTGCCCCCGTCGTTGCGCCATAGACGAGATCTATTTTGCCAGTGAGCGGTGTAAAAATCCAAATCGCCATCGGCATCAAAGTCGCCCCAACTCCCGCCCAGACTGTAGGCATTATCTGCCAACCCGATCTCTGCGGAAATTTCCGTAAAGTGGTCACCATCGTTGCGGTAGAAACGATCTGTGCTAGAACCGCCTTGATAACCTCCATAATGAGCAGTATGTAAATCTAGGTCGCCATCATTGTCATAATCTATCCAGTTAGCAGCTTCCAAGTTGGAAATACTTGCACTAACGATGCCTAGTTCATCTGTAACGTCGGTGAAATTGTCCCCGCCGTCATTCCTGAAAATCAAGAGCTTGTCTCGCCATTTAGGAACGACCAGGTCCAAGTCGCCATCATTATCGTAATCTCCCCATTCTCCACCGTAACCACAGGTAGGGAATATATCACCCAAGAGTGTAAAATGCACTGCACCATCAGTTTGATCGTTGCGGTACAATCCAACACTCGATGCATAAATGTCCATATCGCCATCATTATCGTAATCACCCCACGCCAGATTATTGTTGCGCGAGTCAGAAATGCCTATGTCCACTGGGGTAAAATGGTTGCTGGGATAGTCGTTACGAAAGACAAAAGTTTCGTATCCGGTCCCAGTGAACAAATCCAAATCACCGTCATTATCATAATCCATCCAGGTATTTGTCGCTAGATGTCCTTCAAGCCCTCCCAAACCGACCTCGTCGGTGACAGCTACAAAGTGGTCGCCTTCGTTGTGATATAATGCGGATTTGCCAAGGTCTCGCCCAATCCACAAATCTAGCCAACCATCGTTATCGTAATCGCCAAAAACAGCCCCAGCCCAAACCGAGTACCCGATGTTGATACCCCATTCATCAGAAATATCGACAAAGCTTTCGCCATTGTTGATATTCTCATAAAGGTAGTCGCGGGTGTTGTTACCACCGGCTACGATCACGTCCAGGTCACCATCATTGTCAATATCGCCCCAATGAGCGCTCTCATTGTGATAACCGGCCGTAACGCCCATTGCCGGGGCGATGTTGGTGAAGGTTGGGGTATATGGTTGACGGAAAATCTGCGCGTTGCCGCTGGGATGATACGATTTCCCGGCGTAAACATGGCCCTGGAATACAGTAAAGTGATTCCCTGGTGTTTCTCCCGCGAGCGTCCAATCGGCATCGCCTTTTTTCTGGTACAAATCACCGCCAGAGCTGGCCCATAGCTCCGCGCCCACGACTTCCATACTTGCGCCGGCCAGACTGGTAGTAATTCTGTCCATTCCCGTGTCTGTGGGGGTGTATTCAAAGAGGTAATTTGGCGTTCCGTAATCCTGACCATAACCTGTACTAATGTACAATTTGCTATTGTAAACCGCAAAGTTCGTCACGGCGTCTTCTGCACCCATTTCGTCGCGGTAGTCTTCAAATTCTGTCCAGCCGCTGCCATCATCGCGCCAAAGTTCGGCAGGGCAATTGATGTAGCCTGTGCCTACATACAGACCACCTTCAAAGGAAATCATATCGCGCCCGCCGCAATTGGAAATATCTCCTACCAATTCCCAATTACTGTCTCCATTGCGTCTGTAAATGTGTCCTTCGTGTCCATACATAGCGTAGAGGTAATCCTCGTGTGTTGTAAAACTACCTATACTAGGGTATGCTCCGATGTCAGCGTCAGTAAAATCTTCTACAAAGGATGTACCATCGTAATAATAGATGGTACCAGCCGAACCAGTTGGGTTTCCATCTGCTGCGTTTGTTGTCGTACCAATGTATAGACGGTTGTTGTAAACATACATATCTCGCACAAAAACGACTTTCGGAAAGTTGGCTACTTTTGTCCAGGTTACACCGTCTTCTGAAACATATAAAAATCCATTAGGGTTTTCATGCCCATTGCCGGTTATCGCATACAACTTGTCGTTATATACCGCTATATCATTAAGATATCGGCTGGGCGAAACAAAAACTTCTTCCCAGACTGGCTCTTGCGCCAACACCGGGTACACAGACGTGGCCACCGTGCCTATAGAAAGTACCATTATTAACAAAACCATCATCATGCGTTTCATCGTATTACCTCCTATTGGTAGATTGGATGCGCCAAATGCGCGACCAAAAATAAAACTGTTCAGCTTGCCTTGCATTACGCACCTCCCCGGGCGTGATTACACTACTATGACTAAACTATTAACCAATATATCATGGCCGCTAACGCCTGTCCATCAATTTTCCTATACTCTTTACCCCTTAAAAGCTTGATTTTTGGGCCTTTTTATCCTATAATTGACATGATTAGGATAGGAGGCGGTAATGAATGACACGATTTTATTGACAAGATCTCCCGCACAGTTTACAGAATTGGTAGGTACGGCGTTCAAGCTGCGGCGCGAAGGGCACGTCATCGCTCTGGCGGCGTCGCCGCTGGCGCAAAGTGCATTGGTGGATGCGGGGTTTCTCTCTGGAGAGCCGGTCAGCGCCGATGCACGTGGACGGTCTTTGCAATCGCTGTTACGCTGGGGGGTAGACAAACTCCGTCCTGGCGGCCAACACAGTTGGACCGCCCTCAACTGGCGGCCCTACAATGTGTTACGGGGCTTTTATATCCAGGGGCTGCGGGTAGCCGAGTTGTCCGAGCGGATGGCGATTGCTGACCAGACGCTCTACAAGATTCGACCATCGGCCATCGCTGCCGCCGCCGCGGTATTGCGCCAGGAGTTACGCCATCCCCAATTTGCCCAAGAGCGCAAAAACTATGCCCTCGCTGACCGTTACCAGAGTTGCTCTCCACCAGAACAATTGCTTTTGCGCATCGCCGTCATCTTTGAGCGGCCGGTGTCCTATCGTTGGCTGCATCATTTAGCGCAGCAACGTCAGAAAAAGACCAAAGACATTCAACCGCACCTGCATAACTTGTCTCAAGAACAGCTGTTGCTGAGTAGCAGAGCCGGGAGCGATTTTTTAGTGCATCCTGATATGCGTTCCTATCTGCTACTACAATTAAAATTCGGTGAACGCCAGTTGTGGCATCGTGAGGCGGGGCGGCTTTATCGTGATGAAAAACGCGCCTTTCTGGCCGCGGTCCACCATCTGCGCCAGGGGCGCGAGTTTGAGGCCGCGGCGCAGATCATAATGTTCCATTACCAGGAAATTGTAGATAATTTAGAGGTGGATGAATTAGCAGAATTACTGGCCAAGTTTCGGCGCGCCGAGTTAAAAACAGTGGATCATTGGGCAACGCTCAACATCATCGCCGGCCGTGTCGCTGAATGGCAAGGGAAACTCGATGTGGCGCTGGAGAAATATCGCGAGGGGTTGCAGGCAAGAAATATAGCCATCAAAGCCGAAGCATTTTATCATCGGGGTAAAGCTTTTGAAAATCTGGATACCGATGAGGCGCAAGTACACTATCAACAAGGCATTGAGCTATTGGAGAGAGCGGATGTGCATAATCCTTTGTTGGTCACAATATACATCCACCGCGCCTGGATATTCATTCAGAATCGCCCTGACCTGGAGCGGGCGGCCATTGACCTGCAACGAGCGCAGCAGGCAGTCCAATACAGCGATCGGGAAAATCGGGCCGACCTATATAACGCCTGGGGCGAGTTGGAATTTCGCCGCGATAAGCTGGCACAGGCGACAGCGTATCGCTTGCAAGCCTGGATGATCGCCAACGAGTTGCAAGATGTAGAGCGCATGCTCAAATTTGAGTATAACCTGGGACTGGATTATGCGTACCAAAATCAATATGACAAGGCTCTGAGTCATTTTAAAAATGGTAAAACACTGGCTGTCAAATCGGGGAACCAGAATACAACAGGAGCATATAACAAAGGTATCGGCCAGTGTTATTATTTTATGGGCGAGTACCAAGAGGCGATTCATTATGGATTGCTGGCGTACCATAACTTTGTCGAAACCGATAGTCAAAAACACCAGTCCCACACCTGCCATGATCTGGCCGAAGCATACGGTATGTCAGGAGACATTGAATCTGGGCGACGATATTTTATGATCGGATTGCAGTTTGCTCAGCTATTAGAAGACGAGCTGCTGGTACAAGATTTTAAGCGACTAGAGCGTGAACACCCGACCCTCAATCTGTATAGTGACTTAAACGAGCGACAAAAAGCAGCGATTGATTACGTTAAACAGCACAAATCAATTGCCAACCGCCGTTATCGTGATCTGACCGAGATTTCACAAAAACAGGCGGTCCGCGACCTGCGGGAACTTGTGAAACGTCAAATCTTCGTCAAGGTGGGGGATGGACGGGCCACACGATACGAGATGTGTGCGCCGGATTGGGAATGAGCATATACGCGAACCGCTAGACCGGGAACTGCTCTACGCGGAGCTAGAGCGTTGACGTTACAGGGCTGTGATGCGCACCCCGGAGACAGATGCGCGAGGTTGAAGTCCCCCCGCTAGGGAGAACGACGCGCCCGCTGTAAAAATTCGCCTTAATTCTGAAACATAGCTAGTGTTCTGTCCAGTGTAAAATGAGCAGGGGGCTACCATCCGCCGACCGCTCACTAGTCCCCGGAGGTGGACTGCGCGAGGGTAGCCGCGACTTTAGTCGCCAGGCTAATTGGCAACCACTCAAACCAGCATTGACAAAGCACTAGTGCTCCCCTCATTGATTTCCCCTGACCTTCCGTGTATAATGCCCGCTGACCAAGCGACCATTGCCCCCACGCACTCAAGGGGATTCAGCCTCTCCACAGCGTGATTTGTCCACCCGCGTTTGAAAAGGAGCCAGACCCGTGAACCACAAAGAACAGGATTTCTACAACGCTCTACAAGACGTCTTCGTCGGCGCCAAAGTTGAGGGCCAATCCGGCTACATCAACTTGATGCGCATCAAGTCCCGTTATTTCCGGGAGAAGGTCTTCCCCCGGCTTCAGGAGGATATCGAGGCGGCGCTG
This sequence comes from Thermoflexia bacterium, assembly GCA_011192175.1. Classification (GTDB taxonomy): domain Bacteria; phylum Chloroflexota; class Anaerolineae; order B4-G1; family SLSP01; genus G713. The sequence goes on along the minus strand of DUEJ01000164.1, from coordinate 10,250 downwards.
GATGGGAATGCGGAGTTCCGCAACGAGCTGTTCGACAAGCTCTACGACTTTTTCCACCGCTACTTCAGTGAGAGTGGCTCCATCTATTTCCGACACACGCGCTATCCCCAGAGCGTCTACGAACAGATTTACACCAACGACAAAGACGTGATGCTCTTTTGGAAGACCCGCATGCTCTACTATGTCAAGACCGACCGGCTGTTCAAGAGCCTGGAGGTTGAGCTGGACGCTGACTCTTCGCCAGCCCTTCGCCGGGGCTTAGGACAAGGCTCCGGGCTACGTTTTTTCTTTGATGTCTCCACGCTCCAGCACAAGCAGGCCAACGAGAAGCGCCATCTGGTCTACCGCTTCGCCCGCGTGCGCGCCGCCGGCGCCGTCGTCTTCCAGGTCGAATATTCCAGCCACGGTAGCAAGACCAAGATGCTGGATATCCTCAGGGCGTTGCGTGACGAGGGCCTGGAGGTGGGCGAGGACGTGTTGCAGCGGGCCTTCCGCATCTTTGAGAAGCAGAGCGAGGTTGACTACTTCATCAATAAGGACGCCGAGAAGTTCCTCAAGGAGCAGTTCGATCTCTGGATGTACCGCTACCTCTTTGAGGGGCAGAACATCTGGCTCCAGCGACGGCTAAAGCAGTTACAGGCGCTCAAGGGATTGGCCTACAAGATCATCAACTTCATCGCCCAGTTCGAAGACGAGTTGGTGCGGGTGTGGAACAAACCCAAGTTTGTGCGAGATAGCCACTACGTCATCACGCTGGACCGCATCGCTGGGCGGGACGCCGAGCTGTTGGCGCGCCTGCTGGCCCACGCGGGGATGACGGCCCAGGTGGCCGAGTGGCGCGCGCTGGGCATGGTGAGCGCGGACTTTAAACCGGCGGACGTCTGGGCGCGCGATCTCTTTGGGCAGCGGTTGGATGACAGATTCCAGTACCTGCCGCTGGATACGCGCCACGTCCCCGATCTGGAGCTGGCAATCGTGGGGCTCTTCGACCATCTGGACGCGGCGCTGGATGGGTGGTTGATCAAGAGCGAGAATTATCAGGCACTGAACACATTGCAGCCCCGGTTTCGGGAGCGGGTGAAATGTATTTACATTGATCCGCCGTATAACGCATCTGAAAGCGAGATTCTATACCAAAATCAGTACAAGGACTCATCTTGGCTTTCTTTGATCGAGAACAGAGTACGATTATCAGAAGCGTATCTCTCAGACGATGGGATTTTCTGTATCACGATCGATGATTACGAAGTTCACCAGTTAAGGTTTTGGCTTGACAGTTTTTTCTCTCCAGATAACTACCTAGCAACAGTGGTAATTCGCAATAATCCTTCTGGGCGTTCTACAGTTAAAGGATTTGCTGTTAATCACGAATATGCACTTTTCTATTCACACAATGAATCATCTGTTGATATTGGCCGTTTGTCTCACTCAGAGACTCAAATAGAACGGTACGATGAGTTTGATGAAGAAGGTAGGCGATTTGAGTGGGAAAACTTGAGAAAGAGTAGTAGGGGATCGAACAGAGAAGATAGGCCTAAGCAGTTTTTTCCGATATATTCTGATACCATAACCGGGCAGATGCGTGTGCCGCCTCTGGAATGGCAGGAAGACCTGAACGCCTGGAGAATTGCAGAAGAACCCGGAGAGAATGAGGTACTCATATATCCCATTGACCAGTTTGGTACAGAGAAAGTCTGGAGTTTTGGCTTGGACAGAATTATTGAAGAGCTCGACCAAATGTTGATCAAAGAAAGAAACGGTAGGTACGAAATCTACAAAAGGAAGTATTTGCAGGAGGAAGGTGTTCTTCCTCGAACTTGGTGGGATGATTCCGCATACTCTGCACGGGACACCGGGACGAGGATGCTAAAGGATCTCGTTGGCCCGATTAGTGCTTTTGACTTTCCGAAGTCCGTTTATGCTGTCGAAGACTGTCTACGCGTCTCACATTTGGGCTCTAGTGATGTGTGTCTCGACTTCTTCGCCGGCAGCGGCACCACGGCCCACGCCGTCATGAACCTCAACCGTGAGGACGGCGGGCGGCGCAAGTACATCTTGGTAGAGATGGCTGATTACTTTGACACCGTGCTCCTGCCCCGCGTCAAAAAGGTGGCTTTCTCCGCCGCCTGGAAGGATGGCGTGGCCCAAGAGGGCGGCCAGGGGATGAGCCACTTTGTCAAATACTACAAGCTGGAGCAATACGAAGACGTGCTGCGCAACGCCCGCTACGGCGCCGAGGGGCCACCCTTCAATAACCCCTACGAGGACGTCTATCAGCAATACGTCTTCCTGCGCGATTTGAAGATGCTGCACGCCCTGGAGATCGCTCACGAAGAGAACAAAGTCCACGTGGCCCTCTCCCGGCTGTACGCCGATATCGACCTGGCCGAGACGCTGGCTAACCTGCGCGGCAAGTGGATCGCGCGCATCACGCCGGAATTCGTCGAATTTGAGGACGGCGAGCGCATCGACCTGCTAGACCTCGACTGGGAATTCATCAAACCGCTGGTCTGGTGGTAACCCATGGCCCAAGAACTACTCCAAGAAATGGTAGCAGCAATCTCGTTCGACGAGCTATCTCCGGCGTGGAACAGCTTCGATTTGAAAACCTTCTCCCGCGATAAGCAACTCTGGGATTATCAGCAAGCGGCCCTGCGCAACGCTCTCCGGGCGCTGCAACGTTACTATGATGAGTGGTCCGACTACCGGCCGGGCGAGGCCCGCACCAGGGCGCAGGCGCGCAAGATCGAGTTCTGCAACTGGTACAAGCGCAACGGGCTAGACCTCGCCGAGCTGGAGATTGTACTCAAGAACCATACCATCAAGAACCGCGAGATGCTCGCGCTGCTGGAGAATTACTACCAACCGGTACGGGAGGAGAAACTCCAGGTCAACAAGCGCGTCTACTTCCGCTACCGAGATTTCATTAATCGCATGTGCTTCTGGATGGCGACGGGCAGCGGCAAGACCTTGATCCTGATCAAGCTGCTCGAACTGCTCAAACGACTCGTCGAGCTTGATGAGATTCCGGATTACGACATCCTGGTGTTGACCTACCGCGACGACCTGATTGCACAATTCCAGGCCCAGGTGCAGGAATTCAACGCCTGGCACGCCGACCTCTCCATCCGGCTGTATTCACTTAAGGATTACGAGCAGGTCAAGCGCGGTCCGCGCCCGCTGCCCGGCGAGCTGCCGGTCTTTATCTACCGTTCCGATAACTTAAGCGATGTGGCCGGGCAAAAGATCCTCGACTTTCGTAGCTACGAGAACGATGGCCAGTGGTACGTCTTATTGGATGAGGCTCACAAGGGCGACCGCAACGAATCGAAACGGCAGCACATCTACTCTATTCTGTCCCGTAAGGGCTTCCTGTTCAACTTTTCCGCTACCTTTACCGATGAGCGCGACGTGGCGACCACCGTCTGCAACTTTAACCTGGCCGAATTCATCCGCGCCGGGTACGGCAAGCACATCGTCGTATTGGAGCAGGAGATTCGCGCCTTTCGTGATAAGAAAGAAGATTACAGCGCCGCGGAAAAACAGAGGATCGTCCTCAAATCTCTGCTGATGCTGGCTTACACGCGGCAATTCTATGCAGAGCTTCAACCGGCCGGGGCGCACTTGTACCATAGCCCCCTGCTGGTGATGATGGGGCACACAGTCAACACCGATAAAGCGGATGTAAAGCTCTTCTTCCGCGAGTTGGTCAAGATTGGCAAAGGCGAGGTCGCAGCGGAGACCTGGCAGGCGGCCAAGGATGAACTGTGGGCGGAACTGCGGCAGCGTCCGCCATTCATGTTCGAGCAAGCTGCTGTGCATGTCCAAGAGAAACGCTTCCGGGCGTTATCCCTGGACGATCTGCGCGACTTGGTCTTTAACGAGCGCAGTCCGGGTGAGATTGAGGTCTTGAAGCGCCCGTCGAATCACAAAGAGGTAGCGTTCAAGCTCAAGACAGGCGAACAGCCCTTTGCCCTGATCAAGATCGGCGACATCTCCGGTTGGTTGAAGGGAGAGCTGGTCGGCTATGAGGCCAACGAAACCTTTGAGGACGAGAGCTACTTTGAGCGATTGGACGAGGACGATTCGGATATCAACATTCTGATGGGTTCGCGCACCTTCTACGAGGGATGGGACTCGAATCGCCCGAACGTGATGAACTTTGTCAATATCGGGATGGGCACTGAGGCGCGCAAGTTCATCCTGCAATCGGTAGGTCGGGGAGTGCGCATTGAGCCGGTGCCGAACGCGCGCCGGCGACTGCTACCGCTCTCAAACGCTGCGCAGGTGAAACCAGCGACTTTTAAGCAAGTGAGTGACCGAGGCGATCCCCGGGCTTTGCCCATCGAGACGCTCTTTATCTTTGGCACCAATCGGAGCGCGTTGCACTTTGTTATTGACCATCTGGACCAGGTGCGGCGCAAAGAGGAGGTGCATACCCTTTCGCTGTCTCTCAACGAGCAGGTGGCCCAACACCAGCTGTTGATTCCCATCTTTCAGAGCGCTGAGCGTCTCTTGGTGGAGGAGAGGACGCCCCCAAAGTTCGAAACGACGGTGGAGGAACAGGCGCTGTTGGCAACTTACGTCGGGGCACTCGATGACCGGATCCTCCTGGCCCGATATGGGCTCGCGCCGCAAAGGATTGCCTGGTTGCGGCGCGGTTTGGAGCATGTCGATACCTATTTCAGAACCACGGGCAAGGCGACAAACCACCTCGATCTCCTTACCCGCCGCGTCTCTGCCTATTTCGGCGTGGTGCCCCCCGCGTTCAAGCGACTGAAGGAGCTTGATGACGAAATTCAGCACTTTCGACGCATCAAGGTGACGCTGCGGGATATTTACAGCCTGCAACAAAAAATTGCCAAGGTTGAGGAATATCCGGTGCTGCGGGAAAAACTGGAAGCCCAATACGGGCAGCTATCGTTTGATGAATTCGAGCGGCAGAGGCGAGAGTTGCACCCGACGACATTCTTTGAATATGCCGGCCAGCGGATCAGAATCGAGTACATTGCCCAGCACTATTACATCCCGACCATTCTGGCGGACAGCGCGCGCGTCGATTACGTCAAGCATATCATCAAGGTACCGAGCGAAGTGCAGTTCGTCAACGACTTGAACGATTACGTGGCCCAATCGACTAATCTTTTTGACCAGTTCGATTGGTGGTTTTTTAGCAAGCTGGATGAGCATCTTGATAGAGTTTATCTCCCCTATTATGACCCCAAAGCAAACCGAATCCGCAAATTCAAACCCGACTTTATCTTTTGGTTTCAGAAGGGCGCGGATTATTACATTGTGTTTATCGATCCCAAGGGCGCCGAGCATACAGACTATCAGCACAAAATCGACGGCTATCGGCAGCTATTCGAAGATGAGAACGGGGTCCGAGCCATCGAGCGCGCTGGCTTGACAGTCAGGGTGTTTACCTTCTTGCGCACCCCAGATGTAAATGTTGTGCCCGCGGGGTACAGACGCTATTGGCTTGATGATATGAATACCCTGTTGAGCCAATTACTCCAAACATCCGTAGACTTTTGACCGTAGACTTTTGATCTTAGACCTATGACTTTTGACCTTTGACTTTAGACTCATACCCTTGGACTTACAACTATGACAAAAATTCAATATCTACTTTTCGATTTAGACGATACCCTCTACACCAACGCCTCCGGTCTCTTTGACGAAGTGCGCACCCGCATTGACGAATGGCTGATAGCGACCTTAGCCGTCTCTCCCCTCACGGCCAGGGAATGGCGAGACGAGTATTATCAAAAATATGGCACCACCATGGCTGGCCTCCTCCAACATCATCCGGGAGTGGATATTGATGACTACTTGGATTACGTCCACGAGTTTGACGTCACCCCCTACCTGCAACCCAACCCTCAATTAGCAGAGATTTTGGCGCAGTTGCCGCAGCCCAAAGTCATCTTCACCAACGCCATCGCCGCCTGGGCCGAGCGGATCCTGGCGCGGTTAGAGATTCGCGCGCACTTCAGCGACCTGATTGGCGTGCGCGAGGTAAACTACCTGGGCAAACCCCGTCCCGCCGCCTACGAGCAAACCCTGGCCCGCCTGGGCGTCCCCGGTTCCGCCTGTGTTTTGCTGGATGACCAACCACGCAACCTCAAGGCCGCCGCCGAATTCGATATACGCACAGTATTAGTGCGTTCCGGGGGAGAGGTGGCCCCAGGTATTGACTTCGCCGTTCCCAGTGTCATGCAGATACAAGAACCGTTACGTGCGTTGATGGGCTTGCGGGGAACCAACGGTTGATTCTACTGAAACAAGAGAGCTCCCCAAAGAGACATGGAGAGCGCTGAGATATTTAACTTCAACCAATTAACTTTTTGACCGGTATGGTTAACCCAAACTAATTTTTCGCTTAGCGTCTTGGCGGCGAACTATCTTTTTAGGGTCTCTGGGATTGGGCGTGGTAAGCACCGCGCGACGTAAGTTTTTCACCACAGATTACACTGATTTTTTACTTTTTTCCGTGCTAATCCGTGAAATCCGTGGTTAATTTTAACTCGACCACGCGAATTCCCAAAGAGTCTTTTTCTGGAGTGAAGCCAATTGTTTACCTACCATCAAAAAAGAGGCCGAGCTTTGAGCTCGGCCTCTTTTACGTTATAATGCCGGAGGTGGGAGTCGAACCCACATGGGGGTCGCCCGAGCGAGTTTGAGTCGCTTGCGTCTGCCTATTCCGCCACTCCGGCAACGATAAGTAGTATAACTGGGTTTTTTAATCCGTCAAGTAAACAGAGGAGCACTATGGCGGCGCCAACTATGACGTCTTTTAACGAAGAAAAACTGGTGCAGGCCGCTCAACGGGGCCAGCTCCCTGCGTTTAACGAGCTGCTTCTGTACTATCAGCACCCAGTCTATAACCTGGCCTATCATATTATGCAGGATCCGGCCGCCGCCGATGACGCTACTCAAGAGGCGTTCATCTCCGCGTACCATGCTCTAGCTAAATTTAGAGGCGGCTCGTTTCGCGCGTGGCTGCTGCGCATCGTCAGAAACGCTTGCTATGATGAGCTGCGCCGCTACAAACGGCATCCCGCTATCTCCTGGGAGGATTTCGGCGAGCTGGATAAAGAGGCCAATCCGCACTTGAGAGCACAAGTAGAATCGCCCGAAGAGTCCTTGCAACGAAACGAGCTCCGCGAGTTGTTAGAATGCACGCTGGCGCGATTACCAGCCGAGCAGCGGATGACGCTCTTCCTGGTAGATCGGCTCGGATTGGCTTACGATGAAGTCGGCTTAACCATGGAAGTGCCTCTGGGCACCGTGAAATCGCGGCTCTATCGCGCGCGTGGTAAGATGAGAGAGTACCTTATGGAAACGCAGGAACTTTTGCCACTGCGTTATCGTCAAAAAGGTAGCCAGTAGAGTGCAAGGAGGGCTTATGGAAAACAAAGTTTGGAACACCGCTGAACTCTACGCCTACCTAGATGGGGAATTATCCCCAGCGCAAGAGGAGGCGTTGAGAGCAGAGCTAGAAACTAATCAGAGTTTACAAGAACAACTGGCGCAGCAACGGCAAACCGTGGAGCTGCTCCAGACTTTGCCGTTACGGGAGACGCCACGCAACTATCTACTTACACCAGAAATGGTGCGCGTGGCCAAGCCGCGTCCCAAATCACGCCGGCGGCGTTTCACCTTGTGGAGCTTACGTTTGGCGACCACCCTCAGCGCGCTAGTTTTCGTCGTGGCGCTGGGATTGCAATTCACGCCACTGACCGCCATCCCCCAACCGCTGGCGCAGGCCCCGATGATGATGGAACAAGAGAACGCGGTAGAGGCGGAAAAAATGGTAGAGGTGGAAAAAGTGGTGGAGGTGGCAGTCTCCGCAGAATCACGCGAGCTGCCGGCCGCAGAGGTGGTGGCAGAGGAAGCCCCCCCCGTAATGGACTCTGCCCCACTCCCCACGGTGACCGCGGCTACCAAGAATGGCGTCGGCGGAGAAGAAGAGTTCGAGACCCCGCTAACCTTAGGCGCGGAAGAAGCTAACCCGGTTGAGCTAGGGCTTTGTTCCACCGAAGAGGGTGACGCAGAATGTGGTGGCGCGAGCGAGACGGTAGAAGAAAATCTGGCTGCTGTTCCTCCAGCTGCCAGTGCAACAGAACCGACCAGCAGCCTCCCCAGAGGAGAAGAGGCCCCTCATCAAGTAACCGACGCCACCTGGTGGCTGGTGGGCGCGCTAGGGCTGATGACATTGATGTTTGCTGCCGTAACTTGGCTGGTTGCGCGGCGAAGGTGAGTCTACTGCAAAAGCCAAGCATTTCACCGCTAAGGCGCGAAGAAGAGAATTATTTTTTTGACAGTTATGATTCAATACTTTTACCCTAAACTATTTTTTTCTTAGCGTCTTGGCGGCAAGATGATTCTTCTCAGTGCTCTCTGTGTTTCCATGGTGAGATACCAGTAGCTCTGGCGAGAATCTGCAACCCTTTTTCAATAAAATTAACGATTGGAGGTTGAGAGTTGATCAGCACCATAAAAAAAAATATCGATCCACTGACTGTTTCGCAGCGATTAGAACTTAATTTTTGCCCGCGTTGTGGGCACGCCTTACAAGATGCCTTTGTCTTTAATCGCCAACGGCGGGTCTGCCCCGCTTGTGGACTGGTGGTCTTCCGTGATCACAAGGTCGCGGCCGCCGTGGTAGTAGCCAACACGGACGGGGAGGTGCTACTGATCAAGCGGGCCGGCAATCCACGCCGAGGGTATTGGGGGTTGCCGGCTGGTTTTGTGGATTTCGACGAAACCCCTGCCGAGGCCGCCGTGCGCGAGTGTCATGAGGAGACTGGTTTGCAAGTGGGAACGGTCAAGCTGCTCACCGTAACAGCTGGGCACGCACACCAACGCGGAGCCAATATCATCATCGTCTATGAGGGGCTTGATGTGAACGGCACACTCTCCCCGGCAGACGATGCGCTTGATGCCTGTTTCTTCCCGCTAGATGCACTCCCCCCGCTAGCTTTCAGTTCCATCCGTCAGATATTAATGACCTGGCGCGAGCACCGCCCCGCATGAACAATTCGCTACGCTATCTATTGGGCCTCTTATCTTTATTGCTACTGTTGCTATTCCCAGCTTGCAACCGCACGCAGCTCATAAACGCCTTCGTGCCGCCGACCGCCACCTCTATGGCGACCTTGACGCCCACTAACACTGCTACCTCCACGCCGACAGCGACCAGCACCGCCACCGCCACGCCAACGCAAACTCCTCCGCCGACATTCACTCCTCAGCCCCCCGCCACTCCCTCGCCGACTCTCCCGCCGACCCAGACGCCGTCTCCCACGGCCACGTATCCGCCGCCGCCAGAAGAAGTCCACGTCCCCATTCTGATGTATCATTACATCTCTGATCTGCCAACAGATGCCGATTACATCCGCCGGGGGTTGACGGTGGAGCTGGATAATTTTGAGACCCAGTTACAATATCTCCAGGAGAATGGCTACCAGACAATTTTACTCCGTGATCTCTACGATGCGTTAGCTGTAGGCAAACCGCTGCCGGAAAAACCCATCGTCTTGACTTTTGATGATGGGTACAAAGACGCCTATGAGCACGCCGGGCCGCTACTAGCCAAATATGGTTTTGTGGGGGAATTCTTCGTTTTGGCGACACCCGCGCACTTCGAGGCAGAGCATTATATGACCTGGAAAGAAATGGCGGAGCTGGCCGCGAGCGGAATGTCTATCCAGGGGCATGGCCGCGACCATTACGATTTGCAAGGACGCGATTACGATTTTCTCGTATTCCAGATTTTGGGCATCAAAGAAGCGGTGGAAGCGCATACCGGGCAGCCAGTGACCTTCTTCTGCTATCCAGCCGGGAAATATGATGATGCCGTACTCACCGTGGTGGAATCCGCAGGCTATTTGGGCGCCGTGACGACGGAATGGGGCGCCACACAGACCCTGGAGAACCGTTACACCTGGCCGCGCATTCGCGTGCAGGGAGAGGGAACGCTGGAAACATTCGCCGGGGTGCTGGCGGGACTGGAGCAATAACGCTTGAAAGTAAAGACCCTCTATCCAAGAAAGAGTCTACCCCTTTTGCTATTTTAAGTTTTGTGAGTAAAATTTTAAAACAACAGCGTCTATGTTAAATGGACTTAAAAATGGGAGCATGATTATTTCCTCCGGTGGAGCCATGTTTTAAGTCTCCCCCCAAAAAAATGGGAGAGAATAGGTATTTGCTTCGAAAATAAACGTCGGGGGTAAGGCGGATTG
>DUEJ01000163.1 GCA_011192175.1 Thermoflexia bacterium | reverse complement strand
TGGCCCTCACCGCCTGTATGCGCAAAATGTTGGTGATCCTGAATGCGATGCTCCGCAAAATGGAGCCCTGGTCTCCCCAGGAGGCTCCAGCTTAATTTTTTTCACTTGACAAAGAACACAGTTGCTCCGTGGTGAAACGGTTGTTAATCTTTCTCTGCGATGACGTTGCGAAATAGCTCGCTGGTCTGTGCGGCGATCCGCTTCCAGGAAAATTCAGCGGCTAAGACGGCGGCGTTTTTCTCTAGCGTGGCGCGGAGGGCGGAATCTTGGTGCAGGCGTTGGATGGCAGCGGCTAACGCGGCGCCGTCTGCGGGCGGCACAAGCAGGACGACTTTCTCAGCGGGCAGCTGCTCAATTTTGACCGGCGGTTGGGTGGTCACGATGGCGCGTCCATGCGCCAGACAAGCGTGGAGTGTTCCTCGGCGCAGGTTGACGCCTTCACGGTAGGGCAGCGGGCAGATGTCGGTAGCCAAGAGGGCGGCAGATACCTCTTCCGGGCGAGTGTAACCGGTGCGGTGGATATGCGCCTCCAGCCCATATTCTGCGACCAGCGCGTCGATCTGCGCGGCGTAAGTGGAGTTGGTGATGTCGCTATCCCCAGTGCGCCCGCCGATGAAGACGAGATGAGCTGGGAGATGATATTGAGTGTGTAAGAGCTGTAGCGCCTCCAAGAGATACTCTATCCCTTTGCTCTGGTTGAGGAACCCGAAGAATCCCAATAGTAAGGCGTCGGGGGGGATCTGGTGTGCTCGCCGCCAGTGCTGGCGGCTGTACCCCTCTGGCGGCTGGGGAGAGATATTGCTGCCGATATGGATCAGGCGAATTAGGGGTTGCGGGTCTTCTCCTAAGAAATCGCTCAAGGCAGTGTAATCTTTCCCGTTGGTGACGATCACGCCAGCGCTGTATTGCGCCAGCTGGCGGACGGCCCACTGCCGCAGTGTCCCGGCTTTAGGGAAGAGGTAGGGAGGGAGTAGATCGTGAAAAGTGGTGACGATGGGTGCGCGGAGATGGCGGCCCTGCCAGCGTGGGTAGAGAGTGATGCTGGCTTGTAGTTGGTAGGCGGCAATCTGATATTGGATATTGATGATGTCGGGATCATATTTGTGGAGCCACGCGGTTATCTGGGAGTAGGCTGTCCAACCCCAATTTTTGATTTCGCGGTGGATGGTCATGCCGTCCGCAACTTTCTCCTGGTTCTCGGTTGCTAAGGTGGTGAGGATATGCAGCTCGTGACCTTGTTTGGCCAGGTTTTGGCCGAGTTCGCGGGTGAAATCGCCCACACCACCTTCTAAGGGTGGATATTCGCCGGTGATGATGGCTATACGCATTTTGCTCCTTCAAATTATGGTAACTATACTGGGTGACATAACACGTCGGTCACTCTGAGAGTAAGCGGATTTTGCAGAGCGTCAATGATGGTTCACCCGCCAATTGTTGCCCCTGGTAAAGTGAGAGCGTCTCTAGTGTATTGGTCTCATATACGATGACTTTGATGTTGTACACGCCTGGTTGAGCCTTGAGCGAAATTTGTAGTTGTCGTTGATCAGTGAGCTCTTCGCCAGCCTGCCACGCGGACGTGGGGCGTTGTTGGAGCATCAACTGGATATCGCTCTGCGCGATTTTGTTGTAATTCTCATCCAGTATCTGGATTGAAGCCACGTAGTTTGCGGAAGGAGTGGTTAGAGCGTGCCAGTATAAAGTAATGGCGAGTTCTTCCCCAGGGGTGACGGTGGTTTGTGTGAGGTCGTAGCGTACCAGCCCGAGCTGGCGGTTCCAATTGTAGTTCATCTCTGGAGCTGTATCTTTGACTAGTCGCGGGCCAGAAAATTGCACGTCGGGTGGCTCTGGTGCGCTGTTTTGTGTGATCAAACGTTCCCCAGTGGCATGATAAACGCCTAGTGAGATGGTGGAGGGGTTGGAAAGGGGGAGGGTGTCGGGAATTCTCAGGGGGTAGCGGTCACAAAAAATGACTCCGTCCGGCCAGATGGAGGTAGGGAAGTTCCCCAGGCCATGATAAGTATCTTTTTGGGAGATGATGATCTCATCTGGTGTGCGTAGATGGACGAAGACAAAGTAATCTTCGTGCATGGGTTGGTCACCGCGCCAACAGGCTGTGACCCAGGTTGTCTCTCCGGGTGTTACTACGGTTGGTTGTACGGCGTAGCCTAGCAGAGTTAATTTGTCTGCGAAGTGTACCTCCGTCTGTTGCGTGGTTTGCGCGATTACTTGCGCTGGTGTGAGTGACCGGGGCGGAGCGTAAGCGGCGGGGATGACGACTAACGGTACGTAGAGGCTGCTGCCCCAGAGAAATGTACCCACTCCAGTGAGGATGATTTTGCGTTTCCAACCATGTTGGGGAAGGAGTGCGATCCAGCCTTGAACTAATAAGATAGAGAGGGCACCGATAGCTGGATGCAATAGACGACCATGTGAACCGGTGGTGATCCAGGCCCAGCGTAAGAGACTGGTGAGTATCACTCCTGCCCAGAGTAGTAGGTAAGTGAACTTAAGTAATTTTTGCCAATTTCGTTGTCGAAGGGTCTGCCTCAGGGTATAGAGAATCCCCACGCCACCCAGCAAAGAGAGGAGATCGTAGACGTGGTACATCCATTGTTTAACTGGTACATTGAACCAGCCGAAGATGGCCCAGTATGACCAGCGAATTTTCTCCAATTCCGCATAGAGGTCGCGCAGGTTGAAGGTGGCCGCTCGGCGTTCGTAGACTGCTAACATCATATTGACGCCGGTGAGTTCCCCATATAAATGTAGGTTACGCAGGTACCACCAACCGCTGACCAAGATAGCTAGTGAGAAAGTTAGGGCTGTTGCTCGCCAGAGATAGTTAAAATTGCGCTGCCGCCAGGTGATCAACAGTAACACCAGACCGGTTAACCCCCAGAGAGCCAAACCACTGAGTTTCGTTAAAGCGGCTAAACCTAGGACTAAGCCGAGCTGAGCAGTTAGTTTGTAGGTAGGCTGTCGCCACAGTCGAACTAAGAGCACCAAAGTGAGGCTGGCCCAGAGAGCGTTCATGCTATCATTGCTACATAGCCCGGCGACAAAGGCGAAACTGGGTGTGAGGGCAACTAGTGACATAGCTGCGAGGGCTAATTTCTGTTGTGAGGGAAAAAGCAGCCGTGCCAGGCGGTAGGTGTTGTAGACCATCCCTGCGCCACAGAGTACCGATAGCCAGCGGGCGATATGCACGGCTAACACTGTGCCCCGATAAGGGAATTGCTCGGCGTCACGGTGGAGCATGTAATTGAGATTATCCACATAATCCCAGGGAATGTCCCCCCATTTGGGATTTCTCTCTAGATAGGTGGTGAAATCGTCGGTGGGAATCCACCAAGTCAAGGCGGCGGCGGTTAGATAATAGAGTGGCGGTTGGCTTCCTTCTTGGCGGGCCAGATGCGGATACTGCTCCGGTGGTTGGCGCGGTAATCCTTGCCCCGTTTTGATATGTTGCACGTAGGCGAAATGCCAATGTTCATCAAACCCTTCAAAGAGCGGCGTGGTAACGCTGTAAATCACCGCTAAATTGAGGAAAAAGAGTAATATCAGCCTGACCAACTGAACTTGTGAACGGTTGCGGTCGGTTTGCGCTTTCATAGCAGTTAGGGATAAGCTGGAATAGTTTGTAGGATCACGGTATCTGGGGTGACTAACTCTAGGTCGGACGTTCTGATATTGAGTGTGAGATGTTCGTACCAGGGCCTTTGCCAGAGGGTGAGCGTTAACCAGTAGCTAGTGTTGCGCGGTAGTTCAGCGGGGATAGGAAGTTCCACGATCTGTTTGACGGTTTGACCGGGCAACCAAGCTTGGTGTGGTGGGTAGACCTCGAGAATATCATTTTGGGTCATGGAGTTGATCTCTGGATAGGTTAACAGATGGGTGGAGATGCCATATTGGTTAGTTAAACGGGTATCAGCTTGCCAATAGAGCGTGATGTGCAATTTATCGGTTTCGGCGGTGATCTGGGCGGGGTTGACGCGATAACCTTGCAGCTCGAGAGGGACTGTTTGGTAGGAGGTGTGCGCCGGTTGCGCCAGCCAGCGATATTCCAGGGCAGGGATGAAGAAGGTTTGCGCACCTAACAACGCGGCCCAAAGAACACCACTCGCTGCAATTAACCGTCCCCATTTAAGGCTCAAGGGTGGGGCAAGACGTTGCGCGTAATCCAGTAGGCCGATCAGAACAAGCGATACCCCTCCCATCTCCAAGAATTCCTCAAAAACTTGTAATCGAGAGCAGCCATCATCCCAGGGTTGTAGATACCCGTAGCAACCTTTCCAATAGACAAAAATTTCGATGAGTAGTCCCCCCGTACCCATTAGACCCAACCCACCGATAATTAGTGCGAAAAGCGTGATCCTGTGGCGGTGGGCAAACCAGAAGGTGGCCGCACTACTGAGAAACAATGCCATACCCACTCCCGCGTAAATATATTCCCACTTTTTGAAAAAAGGCTCATGGAGCATGTAGTACTCATCAATGCCCATTAGCAGAAATGCGATGGCTAGGAAGCCCCAGTAGGCTCTGATCCAACGTTGATGAGCAAAGGCGTGATAGCCGGCTAGTACACCCGTTAGCATTAGTTGGCTAGCTGAGAAGATGGCGGCTAGGTTTTTCTCGCTATTCATATCTAAGAACCAGTTCCAGAAAGGGCTGTTGGGCCAGGGGAGAAGATAATAAGCACTTAAGAAGAGTTCAAATATCGTTAGACCCAGCAAGACCTTGCGTGCGGTGCGGGTTAATCGAGGGAAGATGAATAATTTCAGAATAAGAGTGTAAATCACACTGACGAGAGCTAAAATAATCCAAAGGTAACTAGTATTAGTCATAGAATTTCTCTTTTGTTAGAGAGGTTGAGATAAGAGTGAGCCATTGTTCTGCTGCGTGTTTCCAGCTGAAGGTGGGAGCGTGTCTGAGTCCGCGCGCGCGTAGCTCGGCGTGCAGATCGGTTTCGCGTAACACGCGGCGCAGGGCGGCTGTCCAGCCGGCGCCGTCCAGGGGATCGACGAGCAGTCCGGCTTTACCGACCACTTCCGGTATGCTGGAGGCGGTCGAGGCGACGACGGGCGTGCCGCAGGCCATCGCTTCCAGTGGCGGGAGGCCGAAGCCTTCGTAGATGCTGGGGAAGGCGCAGACGGCGGCTTGACGGTAGAGTGCGGGGAGGTCGCCATCCTCGGTGAAGCCTAGCCGGTGGACGTACTCGCGTTCATCGGCGGCGGCCAGGATTGGTTCCGCCAGCCAGGCCGGTTTCCCCACGATGACCAGGTCTAACGCTTGTGCGGCGGCCAGCGGGTCGCAGGCGGCCATCAACCGAACGTAGTTCTTGCGTGGCTGGATGGTGCCGACGGCCAAGATGTAGGGACGTTCCCCGATGCCGTAGCGTTTCTGCAACCGCTCGCGCTCACCTGGCGTGGCCTGCGTGCTGAAATCCGGGGAGACGCCGCAGTACAAAGTGGTGATCTTCTCGGCGGGGGTATTCAGCAGCGCGAGCAAATCTCGGTGCGTGGCATCGGAATCGGTCAGGATGTGGTCGGCGCGGGCGATGCTGCGCGGTACGGCGGCTTCCAGGTAGCGGCGCAATGGCGGCGGGAAGGTCTCCGGGTGGCGTAAGAAGGAGAGGTCGTGGACGGTGAGAATCGCTCTGGTGGCGGGGAGCAACGGGGGCAGGACGAAGTCGGGGGAGTAGAAGCAGTCCCCGCGCCCGGTGAGGAGTTCGGCGGGCAGGGGCAAGCGCAGACGCTGCCAGAGGCGGGCCATCCAATCATCGGTGAGGGGGAGGGAACGGAAACGGAGTTGTTCTGGGTGAGCGGCTAAGGCACGGAGCCGCGCCTGTTCTCGCGTCCAACGTGCGCCTAACCCGGCGCTGGCAGCCATAAGCACGAACTGGTGCGCGCTCTCCTGAGCCAGCACCGCGCCGATCAACTCGCGCGCGTAGCGTCCAATGCCACCGCCTTGCCGGGCGGCTGCCGTGTAATCAATGGCAATGCGCATGGGCCTCTCTCTACTCTACGTCGTTGTACGTCCAGACGCGGTTGACAAAGAAATTCCAGAACATGACGACGCCGGTGGCGGTGGCTTTAGCCAAGTTGTAGCCGAAGGTGTAAGCTAGCGTTGCGCTGATGCCTAGGGAGAAGGTGCCAATCAAGGAAGTGAGCGGGAGTGCCAGCAGGTGCAAGATGCCGGTATTGATGGCCCAGCCCAGGACGTTGACGGCGAAAAACTGTCCTAGTTGGGCGCTCAGCGGTTTGGAGCGCGAATCGGGGTAGGTCCAGTAGCGGTTCCAGATGAAATTGCTCGATACGGCGCAGGCGAAGGAGATGGTATTGGAGAGCACCAGGGGCCAGCCGGCCAGGCGATGTAGTATGTAGAGAATGCTGAAATCAACGAAGGCGCCGAAGGTGCCGACGACGGCGAATTTTAGAAAACGGTTTATCTCTTTGCGGTTATCTCTGATCTGAATAGCTAGTGAATTCAAAACTTTCTCCAGAAGCAACGTCAGAAACCAGGTTTTTCATGGTGGAAGCGACAGCAGCGGCTTAGCCTACCCTGTAACGTCAGCAACTTGGAGCGCGTAATTACAAAAAACCGGGTTTCTCGATGAACAATACAAAGGCTGGGCTTCTGCCCAGCCGGTAAAAATTATACCTGTCTGATGAGGGTTGTCAATGATTGCGCTTTGTCTCTCTATGGTGAAATACTTGGTTTTCTCAGTAGATTCATCTATGGTTGAAAAGTGATGTCTTCCAGGATGACGGTATCGGGTGTCACCAGCTCGTGGTCGGATGCCGCGATGGGGATGCGGTGGTTGTCATACCAGGGGCGTTGCCAGATGGTGACGGTGAGCCAGTAATTGCGCGTGGTATCCATTTGAGCTGGCAAATCAACCGTGATGGTCTGTTTCATGGTTTTGCCCGGTATCCAGTGGGTATGTGGTGGATACTGGACTAGTACATCGTTTTGGGCAACAGATTGTATATCTGGGTGGGTGAGCAGATGTGCCGAGACTCCGTATTCAGCTGTCAGGCGACTTGCGGCGCGCCAGTATAAGTTAATTTTCAAGCGGCGGGAATGTGCTGAGAGGGGGAGCAGGTGGGGAAGCCGGTATCCTACGAGTTCGAGATCAACATCAGTATAAGTGACGTTAACCGGTTGCGCCAAAAATTTGCCCTCGGCGACCGGTAGGAATAGGAAGCCAGCAAGTAACAATACAGGCACGGTTATGGCTCCCCAGGAGAGGTTGCGCTTGAGCCTCTCCCAAGTTGCGCGGGGGCTGTGCTGTTCCGCGTAGTTGAGCAACCCGACCAAGACGAGGGTGACGCCGGCCATCTCTAAAAATTCCTCGGACGTGTAGATATTGTCACAAATCTCGTAGGGTTGGATTAGATTGAAACATTTCTTTTCTATGACGACGAAATTATCAAGAATGATTCCACCGATTCCCATGACCGCGATGCCGCTCAACAGGATAAAAAATAAAAAGAATTGCTCGCGTAGACGAAACCAGAAAATTAGCACGCTGGTGATTAGGAGACTCGCTCCTATGCTTAGGTAAATGTAATGCCAACTAGCGGTCGCTTCTAGTGGTTCGTGTAGCATGAAAAACTCATCTGCTCCGATGAGTGCGAAAATTGCAGCTAGAAACAGCCAGTAGGCGCGGGTCCAACCGTCTTTGGTGGAGTGGAGGCTGTTAAAGGACGCTACCAAGCTGACGGTAGCCAATTGTAACGCGGAGAAGGTAGCTGTGGCGTTGTTTTCTAACCCCGGATTGAGGAACCAGCCTAGGAAAAGGATTTGTCTGGTTTCCTCCGTGATGAATAACACGGTAACTAAAATTTCCCAGATTACTAAGCCTATCAATAACTTGCGGGTAAGAGGTGTCAACTCTTGGTAGATGAAGAGGCGAACGGTCAAGGTGTAGAGAATGATAAAAGTAGCTAAAACTAGACCCACGGGTAAGGCTTCCATCAATATGCTCCTTTGTAAAAAATTGGTTCGTTATCCAAAAAGTTCAGTCTTCGGGTTGTCCACGTTCCAACTCTTCCGTAGTCGCGGGGCGGAAGCGGATGGCCTGCCCGCCGCCGGGAGCTAGGGTTAGCTGTAAGGTTGTTTCTCGATCAACTAGTTGCTCTCTGATCTCTAGCGCTAGTGGATTGGTCTCCCAATCGGCGCCGGGGGCGTCGGCGTAGATTTCCGCTACAAATTGGCGTTCCGGCGGCAGGAAAGTCAACGGAGTCTGTAAAGTCCGGCTCAGCTCGTCGGTGATGCTTCCCAAATACCACTCTTCGCTTTGCCGGTCTTGACGCACGATAGTTACGTAGTCGCCAATTGCAGCGTGCAACACTTGCGTCTCCTCCCAATCAACCGGCACATCTTTGATGAACTGGAAGGCCGGTTGCCCGGCGTAATTCTCTGGCAGATCTGCCGCCATCTGCCAGGGGCTGTAAAGCACTACGTAGAGCGCTAGCTGTTTGGCTAAGGTGGTGTTGACGCGGTAGTGCGGGTCCTGCTCCCCCAGTAGCAGATCGAAGATGCCCGGTGTGAAATCCATGGGGCCGCCTAGCAATCTGGTAAAAGGCAAAATCACGGTGTGTTCCACACGATTTCCGCCTGGGCACCAGGCGTTGAACTCTTGACCGCGCGCGCCTTCCCGCGTCATCATGTTGGGGTAGGTGCGGCGGATGCCCGTGGGTTTGATCGGCTCATGGACGTCCAACATGATCTGATGCTCGGCGGCTAGCTCCACTACCTCGCGGTAATGGCGTACCATGTACTGGCCGTGGTGCGATTCCATCCCTAACAGGTTGCCGGCGTCATCCCAGCGTTGGATGCCGCGATCGGCGGCTACGTAGCCTGTCTTCAGGATATGGATCCCCAGCTCTTGATAAAAATCAAAGGCCGCGCCCAGCTGTTGGATGTAGTTCCCGACCGCACCGTCTGTTTCGTGATGCCCCATAAGTTCGACCCCGTGTTGAGCGGCATAGCGGGTGACTTCCTCAATCTCAAAATCCGCGTAAGGCGTGGTGAAGTTGTAATCATAACCTCCTTGTTCCCAGCCTGCATTCCAACCTTCGACCAGGATGCCAGCAAAGCCGTGTTGCGCCGCAAAATCAATGTAGCGTTTGGCGCGTTCTGTGGTGGCGCCGTGCTTCTCCCCGGCCGCCCAAGTATATTCTCCGCGGTGCATCCCCCACCAGATGCCGATATACTTGCCGGGCTTGATCCACGAGGTGTCCTCCAAGCGGTTGGGTGCATTGAGATTCAAGATGAGATTTGAGGTGATCAAGGCTCCCGCGTCTGGGGTAATTTGGATTGTGCGCCAGGGGGTCTGGAAGGGCGTGGTTCCGCGTACCTTGACGCCATCCGACCACGGGACTAAATCCGCGGCCAGGGTATTGGTGCTAGTGTACTGTAAGGTCATGGCGGCGTAATCGGTCAAGGCGGCCTCATGGAAGCTGAGATATAATCCCTCAGT
>DUEJ01000162.1 GCA_011192175.1 Thermoflexia bacterium | reverse complement strand
TGAAAGCCCCGATTATCTTCCGCCGTGACGATATCCTCAACCATGAGCAGGCCCTGTATTGGAAGGACCTGCTCTACCGCACCGTCAAGATTGGCACAGAAATCGAATTTGCCCTGCCCAAAGGGGTCAGCAAGAAAGAATTTGTGCCTCCCTTGATCGAGGCCTTGCAACCGACGCAAGACCTGACCCACCTGGGCCGGTACGGCGTCCTCGGCGTGATAGACGAGCACTGCGGCGGGCGGGCGCGAGCCACCGGCGGCTTACACTATCATACTCATCCCTTGCTGGCAACCAACCTTTCTTCCGCATTATAGCCGCAGCTCTGACATACATTTTTGAGAGGAGATACTTCCATGGATCAGGTAACCGTACTGATCATCGAAGATGACGCTGATATACGGGTAATCTTGAGTGATCTCATACTGAAACCAGCTGGCTACCAGGTGCTGCTGGCCGATGACGGCGAGAGAGGCCTACAACGTGCGCTGACCGACGACCCGGACATCATCTTACTGGACCTGAATCTGCCCTACCTCTCCGGGTTGGATCTGCTGAGATTGCTGCGCCAGCAACATCATAACGTCCCCGTTATCGTGATTTCTGCGCATGGCTCCGAGCGAACGATCCTGGAGGCTTTTCGGCTGGGAGCGAAAGATTTCATGCAGAAACCCTTTCGCATAGACGAAGTGCAAGCTGCCACAGAAAATGCGCTAACGGAGGAACGCCTGCGGAGAGATAAAGAAAAGCTAACCCGGGTGTTGTCTCGCACCAGTCACCGTTTACAACGCCAGCTGCAAAACTGGATGGCGCTCAATGACATCGCGCAAGCCCTCACCTCCACGTTAGACGAGACGGAGGTCTTTCAGCGCGTAATGGCGAACGTTAATCGCATCTTGCGCGTAGAAGCCGGCTCACTGCTGCTTCTGGATCAGGAGACAGGCGAATTAGAATTCAAAATCACCCTCAAAGGAACGATTAGTCGCTTCTCCAGTCTGCGCCTCCAGCCGGGGCAGGGCATCGCCGGCTGGGTAGCCCTACATGGCGAACCGCTCCTGATCCCCGACGTAGCGCAAGATTCCCGTTTCTGTGACCAAGTGGATCAAGCCGTCGACTTCAAATCCCACGCAATTCTCTGCGTGCCGCTGAAGAACCAGGAACAGGTCATTGGCGTACTGGAGGTCATCAACCGGCAGAATGGCCCGCAAAGCCCCGCCTTCACGCCGGGCGATCTGGAATTGCTGACAATGTTGGCCTCCTGGGTGACCGTCGCGGTGGAGAACGCGCGGCTGAACCGGGCCGCGCAGGAGTGGGCTACCATGACCGCTCTCCGGCAAACCACGACCACCATGGCCCACTACATCAACAATCTCCTGATGACTTTCTTGCTGGAATTGGATGACTTGGAAATGAAAGGGGTGCGCGACCCGACGGATATCCCTGCTCTGCTGGCATTGGCGCGCCAGTGTATCTGGGACATTGCGTCCGTGGTTAGAGCGTTGGAACAGCTCGAAGAAGTCCGCATAGTTACCTACGTAGGAACCGAGAAGATGCTCGATATCAATGCAGCGTTGGAGCAACAGCTGCGCCAAAAGCCGTAACGCCGGGTGGATTTGGGGGCTTCTCCCGCGTAAGGTCACCGCCATAGACAGCATCGCCGCACCCAGCACGCGCCGGCAATACAAAAACCGCCCGGTCAGTTGACCGGGCGGTTCCTTTTTGACTGGGGGCGGAGGATTTGAACCCTGGATTGAGTAATTATGTACATCTTGGACGTAATTTACATAATTGACATACCACTAGTTTTTGAGTATACTGTAGGCATCAGTGGATAAATTCCAAAGGAGTAGACTATGATAGAAAAACGTATTGGTGCCCGTGATGCCCGCGCCCAGTTCGCTGATTTATTAGGACGGATAGGCTATGGTGGCGAGATAGTGGTCGTGGAGCGGTTCGGGAAGCCCATGGCTGCCATGATCCCCCCAGATCTCTATCAACGTTTGGCTGCCGAGCGCGAGGCTCGTTTTGAGAGCCTTGCCCGTCTCCGCGTTCAGCTACCTGATCTCTCAGGGGAAGAGGTTCTGGTCGATGTGGCGGCAGCTGTTAATGCGGTGCGGGTTGCACATGCTGAAGATCGTTCTTGACACCAACGTCTTCGTCAGCAGTCTGCTCTCTAAACACGGTGCGCCGGCCCAGGTACTGACGGCTTGGCGTAACCGACACTTCCTCCTCTGTTGCTCTCCCGCCATTGTGAGGGAAGTACAACGTGTCTTAGCCTATCCCAAGCTACGAGACAAATATCAGCTTACTACTGCGCATACCAACGCTTTGCTGGAGTTATTGCGGCACGATACATTCCTGGTGTCTGGTGAGACTGTCATCGCTCCCACTATACCCAATGATCCCACTGATGAGATCTTCCTGATTTGTGCTCTGGAGGCCGCAGCGGATCTCATCGTCAGCGGTGATCGGCATTTGTTGGAGTTGGGGACTTATGCTAACATTCCCATCGTAACCGTGACAGCGTTGTTGGAGCGGTTGGGTGGGAATGTAACAGGACGCGATACGGGTTAGTCACCGTGCCCCATACGCTCCGCGCAATACCAACCGGAGCTTGTTCCCCGAACACCAAACGTAAAATAGAGATTACCCTGCCGGATATACAGCTTACAAAATACCCAACCACACCGAGTGCATTTTCGAGACGCGGGTTGATCACAGACGCTACAAGTGACACGGGACATGTTAGACGCCTCATTGAGGTTGCTATTGATAACAGCAGCGGCCCGGCACACTGGCCGGGCCGCTTGAAGCCGTAGTATCCGGCTTTCTTTTGACTGGGGGCGGAGGATTTGAACCCCCACATACGGAGTCAGAGTCCGCTGTCCTACCGTTAGACGAGCCCCCAAAACTACTCATTCCACGCGACATATTTTACCATAGGCACTGATTTTTACAACTCAAACTCAAAAAGGAAGTAGGGTGCGTTCCAGAATTAAGGCGAATTTTTACAGCCGGCGCGTTGCCTCCCCCAAAAAACGCCCTGCTCCCGAGGAGCGCGCAGCCTACCCGCCGAGGTACGGGGCGGAGCAGCAGGATTACTGACTACGACCAAGTTTATTTAACCTGCTTTTTATCTGACTGACTTACGGAAATTGTCATTTGACGTTTTTTCGTATCTCTATATACTGTTGGTGGGTAAAGGTTGTCTATGCGCCTGGAATTGGGATTTTGCGGCGGGGCTACAAACGTTGTAACTTGACAGTTCCCCTAACAATGGTTCTAATTTCCCCAGTTTTTAACGAGGGAGTTCTAATTACGGAGCACTCTCGCAAACATTTTATTCATATCTATTTTTAGGAGGTCCTAATGGACGAGCAACAAATTTGGCAGGTGGAAGAGGGCGAAACTCGCTCAGCAGGCATTATTCATATCGTCATCACGGCCTTGCTCATTGGCATCGGCGCGGTGGTGGGGGCATTCGGAAGTTTCTCCTTGCCGTTAGGTTTTGGGGTAAATTTCTTCTGGCCCGCGATTGCCGTACAGAACGTCGGCGGCATCTGGTTTGGAGCTTGGGGCGTGATCGCCGCCAGCTTGTTCCCAATTATTTCCAACGGGATTACGGGAACACCAGTTTACGTTTCTCTGGCTTACATCCCCGCGAACTTGGTACAGGCATTACTCCCAATGTTGGCCTTCCGTTATTTTAAGGCCGATCCTCGGCTGAATTCCAAACGGGATTGGATCGTTTTCCTCGCCTCCATCACGTTGGGCAATATCTTCGGCGCGCTCTACTCCCCGTTAGTCGTATTGAAAGGCTTCGGACTGCTCACGGCTGAATCCGTCCCGGTCTTCATCTGGGGATGGTTCGGAGGCAACGAAGTCGCCGGGATTATTTTCGGCGTAATCCTCTTGAAGGCGCTTTCTAATGTGGTCATCACGACGAACGCCTTCGTCAAACGTTGGTTTGCCTAGATCTATTATTGAAGATTTTTGTTAGCCCAGGAGCGGGGAGACCAACACTTCTCTCCGCTCCTCTTATTCTGGTCTAGAAACTTGGTTGGAGCTGATTTCTTATGAAGATGAATAAGACCATACTCGGCTACGTGCCAGAAGAATCTCCCCTTTATCGGATCCATCCCTTTGTACGGGTCTTTTTCTTGCTAGTAGTCAGTTTATTTCCTATGCTTATCAACGCCCCCGAATGGAATCTGGCAATTATTGTTCTGGCGATATTTTTGTTAAAATATAGTCGGGTGAACTTATCCACCTTGAAAATTTATGTCCCCGTTTCACTCTCCATGGGCTTTCTGATTTTACTCTCACATACGGTTTTAGGGGGCATTCATCCCGAATTTTACGTGTCCTTCAAACTTTTCGGATTCCCTTTCTATTACGAACGGATTGTGGCGGCGGTGGATGTTTACACGCGGGTGCTCCCAATGATCTTCCTCACGGTGCTCTTTCTAAGCACCTCGCGCGAACGCGATATGTTGGTGGCGATGCGTTGGGCGCACGTCCCCTTTGTGGTGACTTATCTGGTGGCGATGGCCTTGCGCTCTGTGGGCATGGTGATCGAGGATTTTTCCATTGTGCGCCAGGCCGAGAAGGCGCGCGGTTTTGATCCCCAGGGGAAATCTATCGCCTACAAGCTACGTCAATTTGTGATGTACATTATCCCTCTCTTCGCGCTGGCGTTACGGCGCTCGGATGAATTTGCTAACGCCATTGTAGCCAGAGGGTATAGTTTCACCGGCTTGCGCGAGGTAAAACGCCCTGATTATATCCTCACCCAATACCGGTTTCGAGTTAGAGATGGCTTATTAGTAGCAATTATCTCGCTCTCGTTAGTGGGCGTATTGATTATTCGATTTGGTTTGGGGGGATTGACGTTAGAAGGTTCCCTGACTTTGCAATGGCTGGAACTTTGGTTGAAAGGAGGTGCAGCGTGAGCATAGCCATGCGCTTTGAGGATTACAGCTGGCGCTACTCCCGTACCAGCGAGCCTGCGCTGAAAAATGTCAATCTGGAAATAGCCGCGGGAGCAGTGGTAGGTATCATCGGCCCCAACGGTTCTGGAAAAACTTCGCTGGCTTACTCCATGAATGGGCTAATTCCCAACCAGTATAACGGAATTCGCACGGGAGCGGTCTATGTACTGGGTAAGGAAGTTACCACTATCCCCCAGGCACAGCTCTGCCAACAAGTGGGGCTGGTGTTCTCCGACCCCGAAGCTCAATTCACGGCCATGACGGTGGAAGATGAGGTAATCTTCGGCATGGAGAATATGGGCTTGACGATTGCACAGATCAAACAACGCTTGGATTGGGTCGTGCCGCTCACCGAGATTGAACCGTTGATGGATAAACCGCCTTATGAGGTTTCCGGCGGGCAAAAGCAACGGGTGGCGCTGGCTTCCGTGCTGGGGATGCGTCCGCCCATCATGGTACTGGACGAGCCGACTTCGATGTTGGACCCGATGGGACGCCAGCGCGTTTTTGAAGTGTTGGGAAAACTTAAACGCGAATATCAGAGCACCATCATCGTGGTAGAGCATAGCCTGGAAAATTTAGTGCCGTTGGCGGATCTGATGATCTTAGTCTATCATGGCGAAGTGCTCTTAGTCGCTGAGACGGAACCTTTCTTCGAGCAGCTGGGCTATTTGATGAAACATGACGTTTTCCCACCAGGCGTGCTGGAATTTTTCTATCAGCTGAAAGTCGCGGGGCATTATCCAGCCGCGTGGCCCTTGCCGCAAAGCGTAGCTGCCGGCGCTGCGCGCTTACGGGCGTTGTTCGAGGAGAAAAAATGAAGACGACACCCTATCTGAGCGTAGAAAACCTGAGCTATCGTTATCCGGATGGGACGCTGGCGTTGCGCGAGCTGAGTTTCGAGCTGGCTGAGGGAGATTTTGTGGCGCTTATCGGACAGAATGGCTCCGGCAAGACGACCGCTTCCAAATGTCTCAACGGCCTTTTTAAGCCCACGGAGGGGCGGGTCATCGTGGATGGTCTGGATACCCGCACTACTTCCATCACCAAGATGGTGGTACGGGTAGGTTACGTCTTTCAGAACCCCGATCATCAGCTCTTTAATAGCAATGTCTGGGACGAGATTGCTTATGGCCCCCGGAACATCCAATTTTCCGAGGAGGAGGTCACGGAGCGCGTGGAAGAGGCTGCCAAAGTAGTGGGACTAAATGCTTCGTACTTCACCGAGCATCCCTTCTTCCTACCCAAAGGACTGCGGCAGCGGGTAGCCATCGCTTCGATTCTGGCCCTCCGGCCCAAAGTCATCATTGTGGACGAACCGACCACCGGGCAAGATGTAAAGCAATCACTCGAGATCATGGATTTTCTCACCTATCTCCACCAGGAGCGGGGACACATTATTGTGATTATCACGCACGATATGCCCATCGTCTCCCGCTACGCCAAACGCATCGTCCTGCTAGGGCAAGGGAGAAAATTAGCGGATGGCCCGACCTCCGAGGTCTTCGCCCAGCCGCAGATACTGGCAGAAACTTTTGTCGCGCCGCCACAGATCACACAACTGGCCCAGGCGACCGCGGAATTAGGCTTTGATCCGGGCACGCTGCGCGTCAACGAGCTACTCACGCAATTTGAAGGACTAGTAGCTTAGAGTAAGCTTAGCGCAAAACAACAGGCCGCCGGGAAAATCCCGGCGGCCTGTACTGTTTGTAGTAGCTGTTCCTGGGGAGAGCTGTCAGACATCTGCGGTTGAACCTTCCCTCGCCTATGATATACTGGCGTGGCGAGGTTGAAATGACAGAATTGCATATACTCACGCTCTTTACCCACGGTCTAATTTTTGCGGCCCTCAGCCTGACCGTGGTGTTTTTGAAATATAGAAGCCATCGAATCCTTCTAGCGCGCCGGCTTTCCTGGTTGGGAACCTTTGCGCTCTGCGAAGCTAGCGTGGCTTGGAATGATCTGCTGGCGCCGCTGCTCCCCCAGGGGACTCTGCTGCCGCCCCTGCTACGAGTCGCGGTGTTAGCCGGTGGGTATGCGTATCTATTGGCCTTTGGCCTACAAACTTTTTTCCCCAAAGATGTTGAACCCCTCAAGTTGCGCCACTTGCTCTTAGGCGTGCAACTAGGTTGGAGTATCCCTTATTTATTGACGCTGCTCTTTACATTGCAGTTACATTCTAATATGGCACCGGTGATGGAAGTATTGGTGCGTTACCTGCTGGCGGCGCCCGGGGGGGTGCTCACCGGGGTTGGTATTCGGCGGCAGAGCTACCAGACTCTGAATAAGGATTGGCGCGCGCACATTCGTCCCTATCTACGGCTGATTGAAGCGGCGGCCGGCGCCTTTGGGCTACTACAACTCGTCCTGGTACCGTCCGTCAACTTCTTACCCGCTTACTATCTCAATGAGAACCTCCTGCCCTTTTCCCCGCATCTATTATGGGCAACGGTGGGGGGGGTCTGGCTCTGGGGCGTGATCCGCTCGCTGACTATCGTGCAAACCGAGATTGAGCAGTGGATTGAGAACGTGGAGCATATCCAAGCACTCACGGTAGACCGCGAACGCATTGGGCGGGAATTGCACGATGGAGTGATTCAAGCTATCTACGCGGCCGGGTTGATGTTGGAAGGAGTCCAACATCAGATTGTAACGGATCCCCAGCGCGCACAAGGTCAAATAAATCGCATCTTAAAGAATCTGAATCAGACAATCCAGGATATCCGCCGGTACATCTTCGATCTACACAGCGATATGCCAGACAACGAGCTAGAACCGGGCATCCGCCGGCTGTTGCGTGATTTTAAAATTAACACCTTATTGGAGACGGAGTTGCTAGTTACCGGGGAACCGGCCGGACGCTTCAACAACGAGTACCGCCGGCACCTCTTTCAGATTATCCGGGAATCTCTGGCCAATACTGCTCGTCACGCAGCCGCCAAACGGGTCAGTATCTCGTTAATCTATCAACCGGAGACCATAGAGCTAATCATCCGGGATGATGGGGTGGGAATGCAGTCGCTGCATCTAGAAAAAGGCTATGGGCTACGCAATATCCGCGAGCGCGCCCGGTTGTTGGATAGCAAGTTGAAGCTTGATAGTGCCCCTAATCAGGGCATGACATTGTACTTAACCGTACCTTATCCATAAATCTAAACGAGGAAAAAATGTTACGAATTTTAATTGTCGATGATCATGAAGTAGTACGCTTAGGTTTGCGGACCCTCTTGAGCAATCACCATGACTTCAGTGTAGTAGACGGGGCCGCATCTGCGGAAGAGGCGTTAGAAAAAGTGCGCTTGCATCACCCCGATGTGGTGGTGTTGGATATTAGATTGCCAGGCGCCAATGGCATTAAAGCTTGCGAGATGATCAAGCAAAAATATCCGGCCACACACGTGATCATGCTCACCTCGTATGCCGAAGATGAAATGCTCTTTGAGGCGATCAGTGCCGGTGCGGATGGCTACGTGCTCAAACAAGTAGGCAGTAATGATTTGGTGAAGGCCATCAGATGCGTGGGACGCGGAGAAGCGCTCTTAGATCCTGCCGTGACGCAACGAGTGCTCAAACGGGTACGCCGGGCCACGCAGCAGGAGCAGGTAGCCGCTTTCTCCAAACTGACCGCACAAGAGGCGCGGGTGTTGGCCCACGTGGCTGAAGGGATGACCAACAAACAAGTATCCCAGGCGCTCTATCTGGGAGAGGGCACAGTGCGTAATTACGTGAGCAGCATCCTCGCCAAACTGGAGCTGACCAATCGGGCCGAGGCGGCCGCCTATTCAGTGCGTCACAACCTTGAAAAATACATGGCGGAATTTGTGGAAGCTGATTAACCAGCTCCGTCTGGGTTGCGGGTTGCGTTTGGAGAAGTTTTACGCAATACGCAACAAAGAAGAGTAACCAATGAAGCTACTGAAAAGACCAAGCATTTCGCCGCCAAGGAACAAAGACTTGAAACTTGATTTTTTTTCTTCGCGCCTTAGCGTCTTTGCGGCGATATATTTTTTTCAGTAGACTCAACAATTTATTTGTAAATCTATCACCGACTATCGTAAATTGGAGGCCAACAATGAATCAGAAAAAACTCAAAGTAGATACTATTGTGACCGCCGCAACCGTCATCACCATGGATGCTGAATACACGCTCTATACGCCGGGAGCAGTGGCGATTACCGGCGACTCCATCACCGTAGCCGGCCCGCAAGCGGAGATTCTTGCCACGTATCAGGCTACGGAGCGCGTGGACGCCGGTGACGCGGTGGTCATGCCGGGCCTCATCAACACGCACGGACACGCTCCTATGACATTGTTGCGCGGTCTGGCCGACGATCTCCGCTTGGATGTCTGGTTGATGGGTTACATCATGCCGGTGGAGCGGGATTTCGTCGATGCGCATTTCTGCTGGCTGGGGACGCAGCTGGCAACAGCGGAGATGATCCGCTCTGGCACTACAACTTTTTTGGATATGTATTACTTCGAAGATGCCGTCGCCGATGCGACGGCGTTAGCCGGCCTGCGAGGGGTCTGCGCACAGAGCATTCTCAAGTTTCCCTCCCCCGACGCGACCAGCTACGAGGAGACCTTGGCTAAAGCCCGCGATTACATCATCCGCTGGCAAGGACACCCGCTGGTGATCCCGGCCCTAGCGCCTCACGCGCCCTACACTGTGACCCCCCAGCTGCTGCGGGATACCGTCGCGCTGGCGCAAGAGTTTGACGTACCGCTCCATATTCACGTCGCCGAGACCGCCGATGAGGTGCAGAATCATCGCCAGCAATACGGGATGCCCATAGTGCCCTGGCTCAAGAAGTTAGGCGTCTTGGATACTAAATGCTCTCTCGCCCACTGCGTCCACTTAGATGCGGGCGAGATCAGCACGCTCAAACATCACCACGTGGGCGTGGCGCATAACCCCTCCAGTAATCTTAAGCTGGCCAGCGGCATCGCGCCGGTGGCGGAGATGTTGGCGGCGGGCCTCAATGTGGGCATCGGCACCGACGGTGCGGCCAGCAACAACGATTTGGACATGTTCGAGGAGTTACGGCTGGCGAGTTTCTTAGCCAAGCTGGATACTATGTCTCCGGTCACCCTGCCGGCCCGCCAGACGTTGGCCATGGCGACGATTATGGGCGCACGCGCCTTGCACATCGACGAGCTCACCGGGTCCCTGGAGCCGGGGAAGCGCGCCGACCTGATCGTGGTGCGCATGGATGATATGCGCCACACGCCGCAGTACAACCGCGAGCCAGAGAACGTCTATTCGCGGCTGGTCTACGCTTCCCACGCGGAAGACGTGCAACACGTCATGGTCAACGGACGCTGGTTGCTACGAGAACGCGAACTACTCACGCTGGAACCGGCGTCCCTCCGCGCCGAGGCTGACCAGCTGGCCGGTAAGATCGATACATTCCTGGCCGAACTCGAGGAGAGCGTGCTGCGAAAATTGATCGCTATCGGCGGCGTGAATCGAAAAGAGACCTTTGAGATACAGGTCAAAGTCCGGCAACCGAATTTAGCCGACTTGCGGGCCAGAATCAAGAACGCGGAGGAACTTACTTTCCTGCGCGGGTCGCAACGTAACCAATATGATACCTACTTCCTCTTTGAGGATCGTTGGGGGAGCGTGTTACGTTACCGTGAGGATGAGGTGCTGGCGACCGAACCCGGCCAGATATCCGATATTATCTACCGGCTAACTCTGACCACGCGAGCGAAGGAACGTGAGTACCAGAACTCGGTACTCCTCTCCCGCTCCCGCTTTGATGCGCCGGCCAACCGGAGCCTCCGCTTCTATCAAGAATACTTCCAACCCGACACGGTGATTGAGGTACAGAAAGAACGCGAGCGCTACCATCTCCGTTACCGGGGCACGGAATTCGCGGTCAACTTGGATCACATCACCACCGAGGGCGCGGAAGAAGACGTCTTTTTTGAGATCAAGAGCCGCACCTGGTCACGCCAGGACGCCGAACATAAAGCGCTGCTCATTGGGAAATTGCTAACGTTGCTAGAGATTCCCACGGACGCGGTAGTCAAAGAGGGATATTCGGAGTTGATTCGCTAGCTGCTTCACAATTGAGGGAGGTTGCTCTCTCACCAAACCCTATTGAGGTCAAATAATGCACTGGCAATACACACCTTATATTATCCCGCTTTTCATCGGCGCCATTGTCTCCGGCGCGTTGGTGCTCTGGGGATGGCGGCGCCGCCCCTCCCCCGGTGCGAGCTGGTTCACAGCGATGATGTTCTCGGCCGGTCTCTGGGCGTCGTTCTATATCCTGGAGATGGGCAGCACCACTCTACCTGCGACGGTCCTCTGGTCGAAGATGCAATACCTGGGAGCGGTAACGCTCCCGGTAACATGGCTATCCCTGGTGTTGATCTACACCGGACAGCGCCAATGGCTGACTCGCCGCAATGTGGCGTTGCTCTTTATCATTCCCCTGATCACGCTGGTGTTGGTCTGGACTAACGAGCACCATGAACTGCTCTGGATAGATGTCGGGATGAGGACCGGCGCTCCTTTTAACGCCCTCAGTTTTACGCGGGGCGCGTGGTATTGGGTCAACATTGCCTATGCCTATCTAAACTTTGCGCTCAGCACCATTTTCCTCGTGGTCGCGCTTGCCCATTCAACACCGCTCTACCGGCGGCAGATCATCACTCTGCTGATTTTTTCGCTCATCACCTGGCTGGGGAATCTGGCCTACATCGCC
Source organism: Thermoflexia bacterium (assembly GCA_011192175.1). GTDB lineage: Bacteria > Chloroflexota > Anaerolineae > B4-G1 > SLSP01 > G713. The sequence continues at coordinate 9,163 of DUEJ01000162.1, read as the reverse complement.
GGGCTGACGCCCTGGGGAATGGACATGACGCCAATCAATTTTTCGGCAAGTGGATTGTTGATCGCCTGGGGATTGTTTCGTTACCGTATCTTGGACATCATGCCGGTGGCCCGCGATGTGCTCATCGAGAATATGCGCGATGGCGTGATCATGCTGGACCCTCTAAACCGGGTGGTGGACCTCAACCCGGCGGCGCAAGTCCTGATCGGCGACGAGCTCCCTGAAATTATTGGGCAGCCCATCATCTCGCTTTTTACTGCTTGTGCCGCCTCGGTAAAATTATGTCAAGAAGTGGGAGATAAGGATCTACAGACCGAAGTTGCGTTAGACAACGGCGCGGGAGGGGAACGCATTTTCGATTTGCGCGTCTCCCCCTTACACGACTGGCGCGGGCAACTGACCGGGCGGCTCATGCTCTGGCACGACGTCACCGAGCGCCGGAAAATCGAAACCGAGATTCGGCTGTTGCTAACGCTGACCCAGAACACCGGCTCAGCACCAGACTTTGCGGGTGCGTTGCATACGGCACTGCACCTGATAGTAGTGCACACCGGGTGGATCTTCGGCGAGGCCTGGCTGCCCAGCGCGGACGGCGCGGTCCTGGAAAATAGTCAGACCAGTTATTATCAAGGCGACGATTCGGCCACACTGGGACGCTTCGACCAGAACAGTCGCAAGTTTACCTTTGCCCCCGGTAAAGGTTTGCCGGGCCGGGTGTGGCTCTCCGGGCAACCAGAGTGGCAGCGGGATATTTCATCCCTTACCAGACAGGTCTACCACCGCGTCCAATACGCGATAGAGGCTGGCCTCAAAGCGGCGCTGGGGGTTCCCGTGCTCATTGAAGAGGAGCTGCTGGCCGTGCTGGTCTTTTACATGACCGAACCGCGGACGGAAGATCAACGCTTGGTAGAGCTGGTCACAGCAGTGGCGGCCCAGTTGGGGGCAACACTGCGCTACAAGCAGAGCGAGGAGACCGGACGGCTACAAGCGGCCGCTCTGAACGCGGCCGCCAACGGCATCGTCATCACCGATAGCAACGGCACGATCAACTGGGTCAATCCGGCCTTTACCAAACTGACCGGCTATGCTTTCGAGGAAGCGGTTGGTCAGAATCCCCGCCTGCTCCAGTCAGGAGAGCATGACCAGGCGTTTTTCAAAGAGCTCTGGGAAAAGGTTGTGGCTGGACAACCCTGGCACGGTGAAATTGTCAATCGTCGCCAGGATGGCAGCCTCTATACCGAGGAACAGACTATCACCCCCATGCGCAATAAACGTGGTGAGATCAGTCATTTCATCGCTATCAAACAAGATATCACCGCGCGTAAAAAGGCTGAAGAAGAATTGCGTAAACTCTCGCGGGCGGTGGAACAGAGCGGCAGCACCATCGTCATCACGGACCTGGAGGGCAATATCGAGTTTGTCAATCCCGCGTTCACGCGCATCACCGGCTACAGCGCTGAAGAGGCCCTTGGCCAAAACCCCCGTGTTCTCAAGTCGGGCAAACATCCCCCCGAGCTATACCGGGAATTGTGGGATACCATCACCCGGGGCGAGGTCTGGCAAGGGGAGATGATCAACCGCAAAAAGAATGGTGACCTTTACTGGGAAACCGCGACTATCTCTCCTGTGAAGGACGAGAAAGGCCAGACAACTCATTATCTGGCAGTCAAAGATGATATCACCTCCCGCAAAGAGTTTGAGGCCGCGCTGGCGCAGGAGCAACAAAAGAGCGCAGCGCTGCTGCACAACGTCCTGCCTGCGGGGATCATCGCCGAGATCAAAGAGCGCGGCCAGGTCGCGCCGGTATCGTTTGAGTGCGTTTCCATCATGTTCACCGACTTCGCTAACTTTACCAGCACCGCCGAGCAGTTGAGTCCTCAAGAGCTGGTGGATGATTTGCATTATTACTTCTCTTTCTTTGACACGGTGATCGAAAAATATGGTCTGGAAAAAATAAAGACCATCGGCGATAGTTATATGTGCGCCGGGGGGGTGCCTTTCCCCAACGAGACGCACGCGGTGGATATCGTGCGGGCAGCGCTAGAGATCGCGGCTTTTACCCAACGGGATAAGGAGACACGGCAGCAGCACGGCCGGCACGATTGGAAAATTCGCATCGGCATCAGCAGCGGTCCGGTGGTGGCGGGAATTGTGGGCCAAAAGAAATACGCCTACGACCTCTGGGGGGATACAGTCGTGATCGCCGCGCGTATGGAATCATCGGGTGAAATCGGACGGGTGAATATCTCCGCAGGCACTTACGCACTCGTTAAAGAGCAGTTCGACTGTGAGTACCGGGGTAAAGTGTTCGCCAAACATAAGGGCCAAGTCGAGATGTACTTTGTGAATGGGAATAGCACCACGGCGACAAAATCTTCCTTGTCTAAACCCGTAGCCGTGTTATAATAACCAGTAGTAAAGCGTAGCGACAGTTTCTGGAAAGTGGGGGATCTCCCCCACTTTTCTTTGTAATTCGCAGTTGAGTGGTAATGCAGTGAGTCGGAGGATGGTCATTTAATGAAAAGTGAATTTGCCTTAGCCTTTGGACAGACCTGTGCCGAATATAATCTTCCCAAAGAAATAGTCATGGAAGCTATTGAAGCAGCTCTAGTTTCTGCCTACCGGCGAGATTGGAATGTTTCCCCAGACCAGAATATCGCTGCGGAGATCAACGCTAACACTGGTCAGGCGCAAATTTTCCTTGAAAAGCACGTCGTAGCAGAGGTGGAAAGTCCGGAGAAGGAAATCGCCCTGGCCGCCGCTCTCAGCACCCATCCTGAAATTGAAGTAGGGATGACGTGCATGGTAACTATCACTCCCGATAACTTCGGACGTATTGCGGCTCAAACCGCCAAACAAGTCATTATGCAACGCCTCAAAGAGGCCGAGCGCGAAAGTCAATATTCACGCATCCTGCGCCAAGAAGGCGAAATAGTAATTGGTTCCGTACAATCCATTCAGCCGCAAGGCGTCGTTATGCACCTGGAACGCCGCGAAGAAGCGCGATTGCCGCGCCGCGAGCAGATACCCGGTGAACATTACACCCTACACAAAAAAATCAGAGTCTATGTCTTGTCAGTACAACGCTCTCCCCGGGGTTTGCAGATACTCGTTTCGCGCAGCCATCCCGCCATGTTACGGCGCTTGCTGGAATTGGAGATACCGGAGATCCGGTCTGGTCAAGTAGAGATCAAGGCCATCGCTAGGGAAGCTGGCACGCGTTCCAAAGTGGCTGTGATCAGCCATCAAGCGGGGCTAGACCCGGTAGGCGCTTGTGTGGGCATCAGAGGGAGCCGGATTCAGAACATATCCAGAGAGTTAAACGGTGAACGGGTGGATGTCGTAAAGTGGGCCGAAACCCCGCTCGAATTCATCAAAAATGCGCTCAGTCTAGATAGCATCCTCAGCGTGGTATTGGATGAAAACCGTCCGGCAGGGGCTACCGCCTCCGTTGTCGTGGCCGATGATCAACTCTCGCTGGCGATTGGGCGTTCCGGACAAAATGCCCGCTTATCCGCTAAGATCACCGGTTGGCGGGTGGATATCCAAGGGGTGACAGGTGCGGCGCTAAGCGCGCTCAAGGCCATCAACAATAACCCGGAGCTCTTAGACGGACGCAAGGATATCGTGGGGTTGGTGCCCCGGCTGGCCGCTATCATCCAGGAACATGATAGAAATCGCTACTCCTACACTGACGAAGAACGGCGCATCATCAAGACCGTCTTGGAAGTGACCCATCTGGCCTTTATTGAGAAGCGCAATCAAACGCGACCGGGAGCGCAACAGAAAGAGGCGCGTCTAGCGGCGCAACGCGAAGCCAAGACCGCTAAACAGATAGCGGCCCGGGAGGCTCTCGAGACCGTACCGCCCGCCGCTTATAAGGCAGAACTGCAAATTTTAGGTCTGCCGGAGAGAGTCACGGCGCATCTCGCCGAGAACGGATTACATAATGTGGGTGAGGTGATGGAGAAGATAGCCCTAGGTGATGAGGCGCTCTTAATGTTAGAGGGGATTGGCGCTAAATCTCTGGTGCAGATCAAAACTGCGGTCCAGGAGAGCGCTTTCACCTTCAGCAGCAGCGAGGTTGAGCCAGAGACGGAATCCACAGAGAACTTCCCGCCTGAAGTACCGGCAGCAGTAGCCCCCGCTCCGGAACCGGAGCCAACCGCACCAGAAATTAAACCGGCAGAGGTAACTGAGGAAACGGAAGAAGAACCAGTCACAGTGGAGAGTGACGAAGCTACGCCCCCTGCTGAAGAGAGAACCATCAAGTTTGATAGCGCGACTATCAGAGCACTACAAGCGGCGATGGCTGCCAGTAACAAGAAACCGCGTAAAGAGGCCCAAAAGCGCGAATATAGTTCCGCGCCGCCATTGGAGGAAGAAACGGCTTTCAAATCACGAAAATATCAGGGAGAGAAACGGGCCCTGCTTTACGATGAGGATACAGGAGAAACTTTCGCAGTTCGCAGGAAAAAGATAGAAAACTCGTATGAGACATGGGAAGATTAGGAGTGTTACCTCTGTGAACCCTAAATACCCGTCAAACTAAGATGTGAGCTAAATACGACGGGGCGGCTTGTTGGTTGCCGGTAACTCTCTCTAGCTTGATGCTACAGCATCGCTAATGGTAGCCAGGCCAGCGAGGGCGGTACAACATAGACAAGGGGGCAGAGAAGAGGAGTACTCTCTGCCCCTTATCGTTTTGCGAGGCCCAGGAAGGATCAATGATGGCTAACAACCAACCGAAACGACATATCCCGGAGCGCACCTGCGTGGCTTGCCGTGCCAAACGGCCCAAACGGGAACTGGTACGGATAGTGCGCACGCCAGAGGGAATTATCGCCGTTGATGAGAATGGAAAGCTGAATGGGCGAGGGGCTTACCTCTGCCGCCAACGGGCCTGCTGGGAACGCGCGCTCGCGCACCATAGCCTTGACCGCGCCTTGAAATACACGTTGACGAAAGAGGGGCTGGACACCTTGCACTCTTATCTGGTCAATTTGCCGTAATTACGCTAGCAGTTTGAATGTTAAGTAGCTTCACTCTAAAACTAACTCTTTCTTTCTCAGTGTCTTCCATGTCTAGTATGATAAAATTGTATCATCTCAATATTTCAGGGGCTTGTAGCGCGGAATGGTATTCCGCCCGCCGGATTGACAATCCGGGATACAACCGGCCCTAATTTTTTGAGATGATACATAAAATTAGCACGGGACCCGGCAGGCAGGCCGGGTCTAGGTTAATCGCAGGCCGCCACAGAGCTCTGTGGTGAGCTCTCTTTTTCCAGCAGAGCTAAAATTAGTAATTATCGCGACTTAGCCCTAGTCCATACCGAGGGGCAGCTCGTGGCAGTAAATAAGGAGATTGACAGATGAATGAACCTAGAACTCAAAGTCAAGAAATTGTCATTCCAGAAATCGTCACCGTGCGCGATCTGGCGGAACTAATGGGGATCACCCCCATCCAGCTCATCAAGACGTTGATGAGCAACGGGATATTGGCCAGTATCAACCAGCAGATTGACTTCGACACAGCTGCCATCATCGCTGCCGAATTTGGCTTCGAGGGCCGCCCGCCCTACGCAGAGCCGGAAGAGGTGGTAGAGGAGCAACTCTCTCCGTGGCAGCAACTGCTCGTTGATGAGAAAAAGAACGACCTCTCTCCCCGGCCTCCCGTCGTAACGATATTGGGACATGTAGATCATGGCAAGACCACCTTGTTAGATACCATCCGCCAGGCTGATGTGGCCCAAGGGGAGAGCGGGGGCATCACCCAACATATCGGGGCCTACATGATCAAGCATGAGGGGCGGCCCGTTACCTTCCTGGATACGCCGGGGCACAAGGCCTTCACTGCAATGCGCGCGCGCGGCGCGCACACCACCGATATCGCCGTCTTGGTGGTCGCCGCCGATGATGGCGTGCAGCCCCAGACTCTGGAAGCTATCAATCACGCCCGCGCCGCTCACGTCCCCATTCTGGTAGCGCTGAACAAGATGGATAGCCCTCACGCTCAACCAGAATACGTCAAGCAACAGCTCGCCGATGTTGCTCTGATGCCCGACGAATGGGGCGGCGACACCATGGTTATCCCCGTTTCCGCTAAGATGAACGAGGGACTAGAAGACCTCCTGGACGCCATTCTCCTGCTAGCCGACGAAATAGGAGTTGCGGCTAACCCCCGCACGGCGGCCGTGGGAGCCGTGCTGGAAGGGAAATTGGACCGCCGCCGGGGACCGTTAGCGACCGTTCTGATACAAAATGGCACCTTGCGAGTGGGAGATGTGATTGTCGTGGGCAAAACCTGGGGCCGCATCCGTGCGCTGGAAGATGAAAACGGGCGACGCCATCGCACCACGCCCCCCGGCACCCCGACAGTAATCTTGGGACTGAACGCGGTACCCGCCGCCGGAGACCGCCTGGAAGTAATCCCTGAAGCGAGCACCGCCCGCGCGATTGCCCGCAAGCGCCAAGCAGCCGCGCAGATCAGAAGACAAGATCACACGCGCGTCCCGCTAACCCTGGATACATTGGCCGCGCGCATCCGTGAGGGCAATATCCAGGAATTCAACATTATCCTCAAAACCGATGTGCAGGGTTCTATTGAACCCATCGTCAGTTCCTTGAGAAAACTGGATACGGAAGAAGGCAAAGTCAACATCCTCCATGCATCCGCGGGCAATATCACCGAATCAGATGTCAACCTGGCCGCGGCCTCCGAAGCTCTAGTTATAGGATTCCGCGTCAACGTTGATCGCGTTGCCAGACGCACATCTGACGAGGAAAACATCGAGATTAAAATCTACGAGATTATCTACGAGCTGATTGATGAAGTAGCGCAGGCTATGAAAGGCTTGCTAGAGCCAGTTTATGTGGAAAGAGTGATCGGCAAGGCTCAAGTCCGTGCTATCTTTGATATTCCCAGTTTGGGCAGAGTGGCCGGCTGTTACGTTTCTCACGGTGTTATCCGCCGCAACGCCCGAGTGCGCGTTTATCGCAGTAAAAAACAACTCTACGAAGGCGACATCGCTTCTCTCAAACGTTTTGAGAACGATGTTCGTGAGGTGCGCCAGGGTTACGAGTGTGGCGTCAAAATTGAAGGCTTCAACGCGATAAAAGAACGAGACGTCTTGCTCTTCTACGTCATGGAACGTGAACAACGCACATAGGCTAAATACTGATGCTAATCACTAGGAACTGGATACTATCAAAGTATCCAGTTCCTGTTATAAGTAAACCTTGGCCGGCGCGAAATGGATTTCGCGGCTACGGTTGCGCCCGTTTATGAGGCGTGGTTGCGGAGCTCGTGGTTTCAACCTGCGCCTGGTCGGCTAGCAGATCTTGATCGGGATCCCGGCCCGAGCTGTCCTGATTTCCCCACACATCATTGGCCCAGTAGTAGATTCCTCGCCGGCACGCCAGACATAGCGTCTGGCGCTGGCTCGGAATGACAAGGTGACGTATCATTCCCCGTTCGCTTTCTCGCCTTTTCGCTTTCTCGCTCACTCGCCTCCTCGCCCTCTCGCCTTCTCGCTTTCTCGCTCACCACTTCCCGATCCCCCAGCCAAAGTAGGCGATTAGCGCGCCCCCCCAGAAGAGCGCGGAGCCGGCGCAGAGCAGGTAATCGCCCGGCCCCCACCGCGAGTCGTGCAACTGCGTGCGCTCCGCGCTGCCGGAGAAGGCTCTGGCTTGCAGGGTGAGCTCCAACATCTGTGACCTCAGCAGCACGCCCAAGATCAGCGGCACCGCGATTTTGGCGTAGCTGCGGGTCTTTTGCACTACCCCCATTTTTTCCAGGGCCAGACCGCGCAGCCGTTGCGCCTCGGTGATGGTCTGGATGCGCGTTAAGAGCAACGGAAAGAAGCGCAGCGTCGAGGAGAAGATGAAGGCGATTTTGTAGGGCAGCCCGGCGCGTACCAGCCCGACGATCAGGTTATCTAGCTCGGTGGTGAAGATGCCGACGGGGATTATCAAGACCACGGAGAGGGTTTTGGCGAGGACGCTTAGGCCGTAGAGCAAGCCTTCGCGGTAGAGAGCTTGTCCACCCAGCAACCGCCAGTGGGCGGGAAAGGTGAAGAGCGGCGTCAAGGTGGTACGACCGGCCAGTTGGTGGATTCCCACATGCGGGAAGAAGCCGTGAAAGAAGAGTAACGTGACGCCAAAGATGGTGGAGAGGAGGAGCACGGAGCGAATGTAGCGCCAGTCAATGCCGGCCCAGAGCGCGACGAGGATGATGCCCAGCGTCAGCGACCCGCTGGCCGCCAGATTCTGCCAGAGGAGGGCAACGGCGGTGACGGCGCAGATCATAAAGAGCTTGGAGCGGATATCAAGCCGCGTGAAGCAGGAATCGCGGGCTACACGCTGGTAGCTACTCTGGAAGTGACTCACCGGCCGCCTCCGGGCAGGAAGCAAGCCGCAACTTCCTCCGGCGTCACGCGGAGTGGCGCGCTCCCGCCCGCTGGTGGGGCGAGTTCCTGCGCCAGCAAGACCGCTTGCGGCGGCGTCAAGTAGGTGCGGCGCAGGAGTTCCTTGGCATGGTATGCGCGGCGCAGCGGGGCGTCCAGCAAGATCGTCCCCTTGCCCAGCACGATGACGCGCTCCGCGTACTCCGGCATCAAGTAGAGGTGGTGGGTGATGACGATGATGGTTTTTCCGCGCTGGTGCAACTCCCGGCTCAGCTCCAGGATATATTTGACCCCGCGATAATCCTGGCCGGTGGTCGGCTCGTCTAGGATGATGATTTCCGGCTCCATCGCCAACACTGCGGCGATGACGAGCCGCGCGCGATCCCCTCTGGGCAGGGAGAGCGGATGGGCGGTGCGTTGCGCCGCCAGTCCCAGCTGGCGCAAACCTACCGTGACCCGCCGCTTGATCTCCGCCTCCGCGTAGCCCAGATTTTGCAGCGCGAACGCCACCTCGTCCTCCACGCTGGCGGTGAAGAGCTGGTCATCCGGGTTCTGGCCCACGTAGCCGATGCGCTGCGCCAACTCGCTGGTCTCCAACTGGCGCGTATCTAGGCCGTCCACGGTCACGGTGCCCGCCGTGGGCGTGAGCAAATTGAGGAAGTGCTTCACCAGCGTTGATTTGCCGGCCCCATTTTGTCCCACCAGCAAAACGTATTCGCCCGCTCTGATCTTCAGGGAGATGTTGTGCAGCGCCGG
>DUEJ01000161.1 GCA_011192175.1 Thermoflexia bacterium | reverse complement strand
GTCGGGTTAGGCATCGCTATCTCGCCGGGAATACGCGCCACCTTTGCAGAAGTCACCAATCGTTTCCCTTTACACGCCCTCCGTATCGCCGAATTAAAAATACTCGTGATGGATCTCTATCTCTATTGGCATTATCACACCTTGTGGCCGGTGGCTCTAGCTGGCCTGGCTGCCACTGCCTGGGGTTGGTGGCTGACGTGGCGGCGCTCGCGGATAGAAGGCACTCTACTAGCGCTCTGGGGCTGCCTCCCGCTCGCGATCGCCAACTTCATCCCTGCCGCGCTGGAAGCCCGCTATCTGCTCCCCGCCTTCCCCGCTTTAGTATTGGGACTGGCCGCGCTCCTCACGTTTTTACGCCCGCACCTACTCCGCCTCCTACTCATCCTGCTCACCGTGCTAGAGCTAGGGCTGCGTTGGGACCGGCTCTTTCTCCCGCCCGATACAACTTTCTCCGCCCAAATGACCCACTTGCAATACGAGGCCGAATCCGGAGACGCGCTAATTTTCAACGGCCCCTGGCCCTCTCTGCTATTAACGTATTATCAAGCCCCTGAAGAAACGCTAACCAGCTATCACGTTCCGCAGGCCGCACCGCCGGGCTTCTCTGCCGATGTGGATATCCCGCGCCTAGAGCAAATTCTCGCTACCCATGACCGCCTCTGGGTTTCCTACGGCGCGGTAAAACCCGCCGACCCCCAATACGCGGTGAGTCGCTGGCTAGCCGAAAACAGCTACAATGTCGCGCGCCTCCACGACCTCGCCCTCTATCTGCCGCCGGTCACGCCCCTGGCAACCAGCGTCACCAATATCTCTTTTGGGGAGAAGTTACACCTCCACGCAGCCAGCCTGGATCGCCATCACGTGCAGTCTACTGAATACCTGCGCGTGCGTCTGCACTGGGAAGGTCCCGATTTGAGTTGGCGTTTCCGCACCGGCTTGGCGCTCATCGGGCCGCAAGGGCGCGTCTGGGCCAAACGGTGGTTCAGTATGGGACCGCTTTTCCGGGATGACGGGGAATTCCTCCCTCAAAATTGGATCGAGCGGCGCGGGTTACAGATTCCCCTCGGCACGCCGCCCGGTGATTACCAATTGGCGCTGCAAGTAACGGGCGCCGACGTTACCAACCCGCCCGCTACCGGTTGGTGGCCTATCCAAGAGATCACGGTGCTCCCCCGGTTCGCACCCATGGCGGAATACCAGCAGCTCTACCTGCCGTTGATCTTCAAAAACACGAGCACGCTAACCGTTCCCCCCGCCACGACAACTGAGCGCCGGCTTAATTTACCTCGCTGGGCCAACGTAGAAGCTACCTTTGGTCAGACGCTAACCCTGGCCGGCTTGCAACCCGCGGATGACCAATTCACGCCCGGCTACCCGCTCAATTGCACGCTCTGGTGGCAGGCGGAGCGTGCAGCTCCAGAGGTGGAGATGGCGCTGCGCTTGGCCGGAAAACAGACCCCGCCCAGCGAGACGTACTCGCTCGCCCCGCCGTTCTACCCGCTCTCGGCATGGAGACGCGGGGACGTGGTCAGACAAGACATCAGTTACTCACTCCCCCGGGAGCTCCCCGGTGGCACTTATCATCTCCAAGTACAGCTCTCGGATGCGCGCGGTGCGCCCCTGCCCGTTACCGGCTCGCGCCGCGCCTTCACCTTCTGGGAATATCTCACCGCCGGGAAACGGGTTACATTAGCAGATACTTGGGCCGATCTCCTCGTCATCCACGTCACAGAACCCGAACGTGATTATCATCCGCCGCTTTTCCGGCGCCACGCCGACGCGCGTTTCGGCGACACATTGCGCTTGCGCGGCTACCGCATCGGGAAAGATAAACTGCAAGCTGGGGAATCAACGGAGATCATAGAATACTGGGAAGCCTGGCAGACGCCAGCGAGGCTCTACGCGGTCTTCAACCACCTAATGTTGCCGGGCAGCGCCACCGTCATCTGGCAAGCAGATTCCTGGCCGCAAGGGGGAGAATATACCACCAACCGCTGGGTCGCGGGTGAGGTGGTGGAGGAAAAATATCGCATCCAGATACCGGAGGAGACCCCGCCGGGGAACTACACTTTCTACGTCGGTAGCTACGATCCTAAAAATCCCGCCACGCGGCTACCTGCTTTTGCGGCGAACGGGGAGCGGTATCTAAACGATGAAGTACCGCTGCTAACCATTGAGGTCACGCCGGATTAGCGGTTGGCGGTTAGCGAATTAGCGTCCCCAAAGAGCATCTCTCCCTGGAACGCCGCGTGTTCCAACTGCAAGAGGCCCCGCTTGCGTTGCAAGCCCCCGCCATACCCGGTAAGCGTCCCGCCCGCGCCCAGCACGCGGTGGCAGGGCACGATGATTGAAACCGGGTTAGCGCCCACCGCCTGCCCCACCGCGCGCGCGGCGGCAGGGCGTCCCACCGCCGCCGCGATCTCCCCGTAAGTGCGCGTCTCGCCGTAGGGAATCTGCAATAACGCGATCCAGACAGCACGCTGAAATGGCGTGCCGCGCAGATCTAGCGGTAAGCCGAATTCACGCTCGCTGCCCGCAAAGTAAGCTGCCAATTGCTCCTGAGCCGCCGTCAACCACGGGCGCTCGCCAGCTTGAGGTTTCTCAATGCCCTGGCGTGCCAGAAAAGAAAACGCGCCGTCCGTTGCGCCAAAGGAAAGATAACAGATGCCGCGTTCTGTCGTGCAGAGCCATAACTCACCCCAGGGGCTGGAGGCCGTGATAAAGAATACCGGTTGCTTGATCATCTATCTCTCCCGATTTTAGGCGCTAGTTTAGCCGCTGCGCAGGACATGCCTAGTTAATCTCGCGCTAACCCTAGATACATCTGCACCTCAGTGACGGCCTGGCGATTGTCTTGATAATGCACCGCCCGCATCCCGAACTGGCGCGCCGCCGCCACATTCTCCAGGCGGTCATCCAAGAAGACCACTTCCGGCGGACGAAGTCCCAGCCGCTCCACGGCAACCTGATAGATACGCGGGTCGGGTTTCGCCACGCCTTCCTCCGCGGAGATGACGAGCAATTCGAATATCTCTCCCAATCCTAAACGTTCCGTGAAATCCACGCGCGCATCATCCCAGGCGTTACTCAAAATGCCGACCTGGTAATGCCGGCGCAGTTGGCGGGCGAAATCCAGCAACTTCTCGTTCAATTGTCCCCCCCGGAAGAAATTCTCTCCCAGTTGCCGGCTCTGCGTCTCATCCAAGCCCAGGATAACGCCGATCTCACGCCACATCTCAGCCGAGGAAATTTCACCTAACATGGCGCGGGCCAGGGCTGGCGACTCAAAGATGCGCTCCTCAAGCGCCATGCTTTCCATCCCCAACTCCCGCGCCCAACGCGCGCGCGCCTGCCGGTCCACGTCACGCCAGAGAACGCCCCCAAAATCAAACAAAATAGCTCTAGTCAACATCTGGTCTCCTTATATTTCTTTGCTACCGGACACTTGCTCTCTCCTCAGATTATTATATCCTTGCTGCTAGGAAAACCTAACCGAGGGGAGGTCTAAATGACATTAGCGGAAAAAACTTTACCAGCAGATTTTGTAGTTGACGAAAACCTAGCTCAAGCAATCCGGGCGCGCATGCGAGAGGAAAAACTCCCCTGTGCCGTAGCCTTCGCCATTGCGGCGCAGCAAGAGGTGTCACCCCGGCGGGTCGGGCAGACGGCGGACGTGTTGCAAATTCACCTTTCGCATTGCCAACTGGGATTGTTTGGTTATCCAGCTGGGAGGAAAGGCTGGGAACTAGCTCCGTCCACGCCCCTCGCCCTGTCAGATGAAATCCAAGCTGCCCTGCACGCCGCCGTCACGGAAAGCGGAACACTCGCTTGTGCCCAACTCTGGGAACTGGCGGCACAGTTCAGGGTTCCTAAATTGCGCATCGGCCAGCTCTGCGACGAGCTAGGGATCAAGATCACCCCTTGTCAGTTAGGAGCGTTCTAAGAAAAAAGATGACATCTCGTACCCGGGGCTAGCCGGATTTATCCGGCGTCGTTCCGTAGTGCGGGGACGAGATAGTCTCCCCGCAGTTAGTCCAGGACGAGCACCGACAAACGCAGATTTTTTTCTTTCCGTGTTCATCCATGCTGGTCTGTGTCCGAAAAATTTATCAGTTAATCAGCCCACTAACGCTACTCACTCGCGCCACGCTCAACCCGTACTGCCACCGTCTCCCCATCGGAGATGATCTCTAGCGTGCCATGCAGGTCGGTACGATAGAGCGCTAGGTCCATCAAGCGCGCCAGCACCTGCGGGGCCGGAGTATCCGCCCGCTCATCCTCCCCCACGCTGATAATGGCGATCTCCGGCGCCACGGCTTCCAAGAAAGCCGGAGTGGAGCCGGTCCGCGCACCATGCCGGGGAATTTGCAAGACCGCACTTCGCAACGCGCCTGCATCACGGGACACCAAGGCCCCTTCCACCACAGTGGTGGCCCCGCCAGGTAGCAGCACACTCGTCTCGCCGTAATCCAGCCGCAGAACTAGGGGGCCTACGGTACCATGTTCCGGCCAGAGCGCGCGTAGCCAGACGCCCTCATCCAACTCCCACTCGCTGCCGGCCCAAAAGACACCCTCCGTCTCTGCGGAACGAGCGTTGAGCAATTCCACCCAGCGCTCGTAATGCGAGCCGGCCCCCTCCTCCGCACCGCTGGCAACGAAATCCACTTGGTAACGCTCCAACAACGGGATGAGGCCCGCCAGCCGCGCGTCATCCGGCGAGCTCAACGCTACCAGATCAAGCGTGCGATCCCAAAAAGGCATTCTCCGCCCCACCTGCGAGAGTAACGCCGGCGCGTCTGGACCGCCATCAATCACCACCTGGCGTCCAGTCGGCGTCCGGATAAAGACGGCATCCCCCTGCCCCACATCCAAGAAGAAGATATGCAGCCGCCCATCGGGCATGGTCCAGAGATACGCGCCCAACAGCGCCACGACCGCCAAACCGCCTACCAAGCGCCACTGGGGCAACTGGCGCCAGCGCGTCCACCAATATTGACGTTCCTCCAAGCGGCGCGAAAACCACCAGAACGCACCGCCCAGGAGTAGATAGTAAGCGGCCACCAGCGGCCAAGTCGCACCCGGTACCGGCACCGAGGCCCAAGCGAAAGTCGCCGTCCAGCGCACCACCTCGATTGTGTAAGTCAGGAAAACCCAGGCGAGCCAGCCCAGCAGTTGGCCCAGGGGCAACCAGAGCAACGCGACCAGGAGCGCCACGCCCCCAAAGAGCATCACAAAGGATTGCACCGGCAAAATCAAGAAGTTGGTGAACAGCGTGACCAGGGAGAGCCGTTGAAAAGTAGCGACGATGATCGGCGTCGTCGTGATCTGCGCCGCCAACGTGAGGAGCAACGCTTCGCTTAGCCAGCCGACCGCTTGTTCCGCCCGCTCCGCACTCATCCAGCGACCCAACCCTCGCAAAAAGAGATTGGTGAGTGGATCAGTGAAAAAGATCAAACCGGCGGTGGCCGCCAGGCTAAGTTGGAAGCCTACATCCCAGAGTACCAGCGGATTATGTACCGACATCGCCAACGCCGCCAGAGCCAACGAGGTCGGCCCGTGGAGTGGCCGGCGCTCTCGGCGGGCGAAGATCGCCAGACTACCCATCACCGCCGCGCGCACCACTGCCGCCGAGGCGCCCACCAGCAAGGTGTAGAGCCAGACGCCGGCCAGAGCGACCGGCGTTTCGCCTTTCTCGCCAAAAGCACGGCGCGCCAGCAGCGCAAAGACGCCTGCAATAATGGTCAAGTTGAAGCCGGAAATCGCCACAATGTGAGTGGTACCCGTCGCGGAGAAAGCCGCGTTCAACTCCTCCGGGATACCGCTCTCCACGCCCAACAGGATGCCGGCTAGCAACGCAGCCTGCGGCTCCGGCAAAATTTGCAGCAAGCGGGTCAGCGCGTACTCCCGGAACCGTAATAACCCATCTAGCAACATATTCGCCTGATGCGACTCCAAGACCGTCAGATCCGCCCGCCGCAAGAGCGTGTAGATACCCTGCCGGGCTAGGTAATCACGATAGGAGAACCCTTCAAAGACGGGGGGGATTTCCAGAGTCCCAGAGACCTGCACGCGATCGCCGTAGCGCGCGGGGGTATAGACCGGAGCCTTGACCAAGAGCTCGCCATGCACGGGGAAACTCTGGCCGTTGACAAAGCTAATCTGCTCGGCGGAGACCCGCAGATTAGTGTAGCGGGTGCGACGATCCGGGGCGGCCGTCACCAATCCCGTCACTTGCGCAAAATCGGCTCCATTGTAACGGGCAATATGGCTCTCATCAATCGGCGCCTGCCATAAGAGAAAACGCCCTGCGCCCAATAACATCCCAGCTAAGGCCCAGAGCGCCAGACGTCCCCGCCGCTCATGCCGCCAGCCGAAGTGCAATACTACTGCGGCCGGCAACGTCAAGAAGAACCAGATAGGATGAAAAAAAGCGGCTTGGGCCAGCCAAAGGCTGACGATCCAAGCCGCTGTAAATGCTACCAAGCGGGTCATAAGCAGGAGTACGCGCTATTATCCAGCTAACGCTTCACTCAAGGAGCGGATATCATAAAACGGGCCATCTTGAGAGGTGATGCACTGTATCCGTAAGGAAGCCAACGGGCAACGTTGCTCGTCAATCAAGATGAAACCACGTTGCCGATCCGTAGACCCATAGTGAGTTTCTACTTCCTGCTCAAATTGCGCCTTAACCTCCGCCTCCAAACTGGCAACGCGCTCACGGTGCGTAACGATGATGAAATCATCGTTACCGCTATATCCCAAGAAATCATCCAGCACATCATCCGCGCTCAACGCGACGGCTAGCACGCGCCCCACCCCCCGCAAGAAATCAGAGGTCGCCTGGAACCCATAGCTCTCATGGAACGCCTTTAACCCTCTGACGTGCATCCGCAACAACGCCCACTCGCCCTCTGGCTCCTGGAGCACCCGCAGTAATTGCTCCCGGATCAATTTGCTGGCCGGCAAACCAGTAATCGGATCGGTCAGATTAGAAGAGTCAACCCGCCGGAGCGCATTGCGGACTCGCAACACCACTTCATCAGGGTCAAAAGGAGACGCGATAAAATCATCTGCTCCAATATCCAGCGCGTTCAACCTCTCTCGATGAACATCTGTATCGGCCAAGAGCATCAGAAAAATATGGCGCGTGCGAGTCCGGGTATGTAATTGTTCCACGACCGCACTCCCCGACATATCCGGCAAAGTGGTACTGACAATAATAGCTTGCGGAAGATGGCGCATAGCCAGAGAGAGCCCCTCGGCGCCACACTTAGCCGCTTCAACCTGCATGCCAACGGCGCCTAAGTATTTTTGTAAGACTTGGCAATTTCCCTCATTATCCTCAATTACTAAAACGCGACCATCCATCTAGCCAACCTCCCCGCAAAGACAAGCTGCGTTAGCCAACCCTCAAACTAATTATATAAGTGAAAAACATCACGTCAAGTTTAGCCGTTAGCTTTGAGCCATTAGTCTGTTAGTCGTTAGCACGTTGGACATTAGACGTTAAACTTTGGACTTACGACCTTTGACTTCAGAATTCAACTTGTATTTCCGCCACATCTTCCTTATAATGTACTTAGAGCAAACTGTAATCTTAAATTATCCCCAGGAGTCCCCATCTGGGATTCCACCCCCACAATAATGAAGATGCGGCACTAACGCCAACAGCTGAGTCTTGAAGCGGACTTTAGACTTTTGACTTTTGACTTATTTCCAGAGGAGGAGACCATGAGCGTCAAATTTGAGGTTCTATCCCACACTGATCTTTTTATTGGGCTATCAAAAGAGCAAGCGTTGAACTTAGCCGCATGTGGAAAAGAAGAGCTTTATCATCAAGATGAAATTATTATGCAACGGGGCGAGCGCGGAGAGAGCCTCTGTATTGTCTTGACCGGGCAGATAAAAGTGGAACCTGAAGCAGGATACGACCTAGTCATATTAGGAGCCGGCCAAGGTTTTGGAGAGATGTCGCTACTGGACGCAGGGCCGCGTTCCGCTACCATCCGTTGCGCCACCCCAGAAGCCGAACTGCTCTGTATCCCCGGCCCAGCCATCTTAGCATTCTGCGAGGAGCATTGTTGTGCCGGCTATCAGATAATGTACAACCTGGCCCGCGATCTAACCTTCAAATTACGGCATCGCAATCTCGATAGCCGCTCAACAAACCAGGAGAACTAGCTATGTTCTACAAAGTCAGTTACGTGATCACAGGAGCTAGCCAGCCCGGAGCCATCTTAAATCAAAAAAAGGCTCCTCAAATAGGTGCCGAGATCCAGATCGGGGCCACCCACTGCCGGATTGTAGAAATTAAAAACCTGCTCCCCCCACAAGGAGACTGCGCTTACCTGCACGTCACCTGCCAAGCTCTCGACCCCGCCGCAGGGGAATAGCTACAAGCCGTTCAAAAAATTGATTGCCAATCGGGGAGTAATCTCCACCTCTATCCACGCGGCTACCACCAGCAAGGGGAAGACCACGGCCCAGAAGAGCCGTAAGAAATGCCCGAGCTCACGTACAGCGCCCAGCACCCCGCCGCCTTCCTCCGGCGCCCG
Source organism: Thermoflexia bacterium (assembly GCA_011192175.1). Taxonomy (GTDB): domain Bacteria; phylum Chloroflexota; class Anaerolineae; order B4-G1; family SLSP01; genus G713. Next base: position 8,985 of record DUEJ01000161.1, on the reverse strand, counting down.
CAAGATTACTACCCCCATCCGCATCGCCTGAGCCGTGGCTAGCACGCCGGCCAACAACTCCAGCACGCCATGCGGGAGTATAAACGCAGCCAAAAACGACCCGGCACTAATCCCCAGACTGGGAACTTGCAGCACCAAGTAGGCGATGATCACCAACGGTAAGAGGAGCAGGAGCTCAGCCAGCATTCCCAGAGAGAAGAGGGCTAAGAGAGCCGCGAGGAGCAACGAGCGCGTATTGTTCCACAAGACGGCCCCCCAGGAGAAATTCGGGAGCCAGCCAATCTCCTGGATGGCTACATCGAATGATTCCACCTCTAACGTTTCTGGCAAAATGAGCAGTTCTGCGGGTAAGGGGAAGAAATGCGCGCCCCATGCCCCTACGGCCCAGCCACCTCCAAAGACGACTAACAAGGTGAAGACAATCTCCGGCCAGAGCGCACGCAATTGGCGCGGAAGGTCTTGAGTGTAAAGCCGCTTTACGCCCTCTTGCGGCCAGCAAGCTTGCCAGAAGACCCGCCACCCACCACGCACATCGAGCGCGTCAATGGTCCGCCCCAATAAATGCTCCCGGTTAAAGACGTGGATCCCCATGCGCACAAAAAGAAGCGTGGTCACACTCAAAAATAGCGCGATCAGCCAGAGCACATCATAATCTCCAAAGAGAAGCAAGCTCGCTTCCCCTTGCAAGAGAAAAGCCAACGGGAGGATGATAAAACTGGCAATCAGGTTAGCCGCCCGCGTACTGGTCGCCTGAGAGGAGATCACTACCGCTGCGCTAACCATTACAAAAGCCTGCGCCGTGGATAAGACCATCGTCACAGCATAGAGCGAGAGAGTCGGCCACCAACCCACGGTCAATCCTACCAGGAGAGCGTAGAAGTTGATAGCGAAGTAACTGGCCACGACCGGCGTAAAGGTCGCGGAGAATAATTTACCTAGATAAAGTTGTAAATCCGTCAACGGTGAGGCCAGGAGCGGCTCCAAACTACGCCGCTCTTTCTCCCCCACGAAAACTTCTAGCGCGATCACCAGCGAGAAACTGCTGGGAAAGAACCCTACCACTAACATCAAAAAGGGAAAAAGCCGCGTCATAATCAACTCAGCGCCATACTGGTTGACAAAATCCAAACCTCGACCAGCGGCAAAATTAGCCAAGAAAGGGAAAACCGTGCTGAGAATGCAGATAGGTACCAGGATGCGCCAATCCCGCAAGGTGTCATGCACCTCGCGCCGGGTTATAACCATTATGGGACGCAATACCGCTTGCTGGTGACGTACCAACCGCTTGAAATGCAGCAGAATTTTTTGAAATAACATCTACCACTCCTCTGAAATAAGCTAGTACGCCGCTAAGACGCCCAACCGCTAAGTAAAAAACTGGTTTTCTGAAGGTTAAATTTCAAATCTTTGCGCCTTTGCGGTGAATTTCTTGGTTTTTTCAGTAGCCGCAGCTATTCCGCCGCCACTGCTTTACCCACCACCCGTAAATAAACGGATTCTAGACTGCGCGGGACCTCTCGCAACGCCAAAACGGGGATATCGGCGCGCACGAAGGCTTGCAAAAGCACCGGGTTCACCTGCTCCGGTTCCCGGGTAGCATACCGGATCCAAGCATCGCCATAAGCCAGCACCTCGGCAAACTCTGCTACCAATGCGCGCACCCCGTCGGTGGACGGCTGGACAAAACGCGCTTCCATGACGGGTTGCCCTAGCAGGCGTTGTTTTAATTCCGCTAGCGAACCGCGCTCCACTATTTTGCCCTGCCGGATAATGGCTATCCGATCCGCCAACTCTTCTGCTTCCGGCAAATTATGCGTGCAGACAATGATCGCCCGCTGCTCCGATTTTAGTTGCAGAATCATATCACGCACCAGGCGGGCACTCGACGGATCCATCGCTGAGGTCGGCTCATCGAGGAGGAGCACGGGCGGCTCATGCAATAAGGTGCGCATCAACGTCACCTTCTGCATCATACCTTTGGAGTATTGCCCCAACCGTCGCTGCAACGCGGACCGCATCTCAAACCGTTCCGCCAGATAGTCAATCCGCCGCTGACGCGCCAGGGCGGGCAGTTCCCACAACTCTCCAAAGAAATTCAAGTATTCTCGCCCCGACATCCGCTCATAGAGGCCCGGCGACTCGGTCAACATGCCCACGTTACGCCGTACCCGGCGCGCATCCTGGACCACATCATAACCCGCCACCTGTGCGCTGCCGGCCGTCGGCTTGAGAATCGCCGCCAACATCCGCACAGTCGTCGTCTTACCCGCACCATTTGGCCCCAACAACGCCATAATCTCCCCCGCCGGCACAGTGAGATCAACCTGATCCACCGCCGTCAGTGCGTCGAAACGTTTAGTCAGCCCTTGCAAAGTTATCATACTCGTCGCCTCCCCGGCTAACAGGGGACAGACTCTAGCGGATCCGTCCCCGACGTTAATTGTACTCCCTAATTGATATTGTGTACTGGCGCTTTGAGAATTCGTATGGTCGAGTAAAAAATCAGTGTAATCAGTGGTAAAAAATTTACGTCGCGGTGGACCAACCAGGCAAAGTCCCAGAGATCCTGGACTCTGCTTTCAGCGTCCATCCTATTTTACTTGCCACACCTAACTTGGCAAGACCTGTTCAGGGGATCGAATTGTTGGGTAATAATCAGAATTTGATTACCAGATTGATAACACGTACCTGGCGGCTGAGGAGTTAGCACAAGAATTGAGTACATCCTTCTTTCGGGCATGCTAAGACGTGCTTCTGAATAAAGGTCACGCTACCAATGAGAAACTGCGCTTAACCAGAACGTCTTGACTCTCTCCCGCATCCGCCGCGCGGGTTACGCCCAGTCTATTGGGCGACCAGGACTAGACCATCTTCATGAAAACCCTAGGGGGAGATGCAGGTCCTCAAAAAGGCCTTGTCATTTTAGATGTGCTGGCGTCCTGCTCCTGGCTTGACAAATCTAGCGCCTCAGATAGAATGATGTTCGCGTTGCCGAGGTAGCTCAGCCCGGTAGAGCAGGGGACTGAAAATCCCTGTGTCAGCGGTTCGATTCCGCTCCTCGGCACCAAAGATTTGACGGGCCGTTTCTTTCGGCCCCCAGCGACCCGGCCAGTACGGCGGGTCGCTGCTGTTTCATATCTGGCACACTCTCGAGGAGATAAGCCTGATGCCCCAGATACCCTACCGACTAATCCCCGCTCCCGCGCCCCGGCAGTTTGTCCTGGTGATACGCCGAACTCATTGTATAATTATGGTATGAATAAAATCACGAAATCGCTTGACGAACTCCTAGCCCAGCTCCAAGATTTGCTGCCAGTGTTACGCGTTCAATACCAGCTGCAATCATTGGAAATTTTTGGGTCATTTGTGCGCGGAGATGCGCGCGAGGGGAGCGACTTAGATTTGTTAGTCACGTTCAATGAAATTCCTTCACTATTCCGGTTTGTCGCGTTAGAGAACTTCTTAAGTGACGAATTACATGTAAAAGTGGACTTGGTAATGCCGGATAGCCTAAAACCCGCCATCGGTGCATATATTTTGAGAGAGGCCCAGTCGGTATGAACAGATATCGAGTGTACTTGGATTACGTTCGAGACATACTGGAGAACGCCGCAAAGGCGCTAGAATTTGTGGGAGAGATGAGTTACCAACAATTTGAAGAAGACCGTTGCCGTTGGTTCGTTGGTTGACCATTTGACAGTGAGCTAGATTCATGTTATCATAGTCCCGTTTGTAGATATTCGTGATAAGTAATCAAAACAAGGGGGCAGTCATTAGCAAGTCAAATTATCGCGTTAATCGGCAAATCCGAGCGCAAGAACTTCGGGTCATTGGTCTTGAGGGGGAAAATTTAGGCGTCTTGCTCCGTCAAGAAGCTTTCCAAATAGCCATAGATGCTCAAGTGGATTTGGTGGAAGTTGCACCTAACGCTAATCCACCCGTAGCTCGCATGATGGATTACGGCAAATTTCTTTACGAGCAATCAAAAAAAGAACGTAAGGCCCGCAAGTCCCAAAAGCAGGTGGAGATCAAAGAGATTCGCCTGCGCCCCAAAACCACCGAACATCACCTGGGATTCAAAATCAAGGATGCTAGACGCTGGTTAGAACAGGGAAACAAGGTGAAGGTTCGGATGCGGTTCCGGGGACGCGAAATCACTCATCTAGAGGTAGCACAGGATAAGATGCACACCATCATTGAAGCCCTCCATGACATCGCCAAGTTAGAACAGCGCCCCAAACTGGATGGGAGAACCTTGCTCATGGTTCTGGCCCCTAAATAAACGAGAGGAGTAATAACGTGCCAAAAATCAAAACGCATAAAGCAACATCTAAACGCTTTCGCCGCACCAAGGGCGGCAAGGGTAAATTAGTGCGCACCCGTCAAGGGAAGAGCCACTTTCGCCGGCGGAAACCAAAAGATGTTCGCCGGAAGTTCAGTCAAATGAAAGCCGTCGAGAATACGGGAACCGAGCGACGTGTACAGAAATTGGCCCCTTATTTGGGTAAAAAGGGCTAGGAGGAAATAAGTAATGAGGGTAAAAAGCGGATCTGTCACACGCCGGCGCCATAAGAAGGTTCTTCGCCGGACCAAAGGGTTTTACGGATCGCGGCACCGGCTATTCCGGCGGGCCAACGAGGGGATGCTCAACGCGATGGGCTATGCCTACCGGGACCGGCGCAATCGCAAACGCGATTTCCGCCGTCTCTGGATTACCCGCATTAATGCTGCGGCGCGCTTGAATGGGAGCACCTATAGCCGGCTCACGCATGGCCTGAAGCTGGCTAATATCCAGCTCAATCGCAAGATGCTCTCCGAGCTGGCCGTGCGCGACCCCCAGGCTTTCAGCCAGGTAGTTAAAGTAGCAACACAATAGCAATATCGCACACTATCACAAATCAAGGGCGGCGCTTAAGCGCCGCCCTTGATGCCGTTAGCACCGCTGGCTCACGTCTCTTGATATCTCTCGATATGTTTCAGAAAGCCGAGTATGGCTCCCACCACCATGCCAAAAAGCAGCGCTGCACGTAGATCAAAGAATATATTTACATCAGCCCCCTCAATCGAACCGGCCGCCACGCAGAACGCACTCACGTCGTCCAATCTGACATTGGCGGCCAACACACAACCCACCCCACCATCTTTCAAGGTGACGTTCTCGCCGCGCACCATGCCGATGCCGCCATCCTGCACCTCCACGAAACGCGCCTCCGCTATCCCAATGCCCCCTCCATTAACATACACTTTCTCCGCCTTAACGTGTTGGGCGCCGCCTCCCTGAATGGATACTCTCTCCGCCTCAACTTGTGCCAGATCTTCAGCCTCGAACTGGATTTCCTCGTTCATTTTGCCTCCTCAAGAAGATAAAATATCCTAACGATTTTAGTTTAACATAACTCCGGCGGTGGACAAATAACCAACCACTGTCATAATTAGAGAGACGCTGAGAAAGCGAGTAGGCGAGTGAGCGAGAAAGCGAGCAGGCGAGAAAGCGATAAGTCGATAAAATTGGTCCCAGCAAAAGTCCCCAGTCAGCGCCTGGCCGTGAGCGATTGCTCCAGACATAGCGGCGAGAATACTAGTCCACGCAGGTGGACTTCACAAAGGTAGCCGCGATTTCAATCGCCAAGCTAAAATCACTGACTACCGCTCAAATCAGGTCTGACAGAGCAGTAGCCTGGTCGTTCACGGCCAGACGCTGACTTCGTTAAAATTACTATCTTTGGATCTCTGGGACTTTGCATGGTTGGTGCAGCACGACGTAAATTTTTCACCACAGATTACGCAGATGACCCTACTTTTTTTCGCGTTCATTGGCGTCCATTCGCGGTTGATTTGGTTTAATCAGGCGAATCCAAAAAGCCTTATTTTTAGAAGGAGTATTTTTAATGCCCCCCGCAGAGGAAAATTTAGACGACACCGTCTGGACCTACCAGGGCTATCGACTAAAATCGCCGCAGTTTGCCACCGCCATGACCCACCTCTATCGGGCCGAGATACAGCGAGTCAACTTCTGGCGCAACCGGCTGGATACTACTACTAACTGGGCGGTAGTCACAGAAGCTGCGGCCCTCACCTTTGTCTTCGGCTCGCCCGGGAATCCCCACTTTAGCTTATTGTTGGTGCTGGTATTATTACTCGCCTTCCTGAATATCGAGGCGCGGCGTTATCGCTACTACGAGCTCTGGTACCGTCGCTCACGGTTACTGGAGACCAACTACTTTGCCGCGATGATGTCTCCCCCTTACTTGCCAGCGGCGGATTGGGCCGCGCAGTTGGAGAAAGATTTGCTCTATCCAGCCTTTCGCACCTCCTGGTGGGAGGCCATCGCGCATCGCTTCCGGCGCAATTACCTCTGGATGATCACGCTCTTGCTCAGCAGCTGGGTCATCAAGCTCAATATCCATCCCACACCGACCACGCAAATCGAAATTATGATCACCCGCGCCACTATCGGTCAGTTGATACCGGGGAAGTGGATAATTGTCGGCGTGGTGCTCATCTACGCGTTGCTGCTAATTTTGACCATCCTGGCCACCATTCCACCAGAAAAACGAGCGATTCTCAAATATCTGGAGAATAAAGCTATGGAGATAGAATCACCACTGCTCAAACCTCGGCCGGTACTGGTTACCATCATCACCAATGAAAAAGAGAAACTGGCTGCGCAAATTATCAAGGTGTTGGGGCGCGGCGTCACCTCGCTAGAGGGCACCGGGATGTACACCGGGCATCCCAAAGGGGTACTCATTAGCGTTCTCACCGAGGTACAGCTCCCTCAGCTTAAACAACTAGTGCGAAGCCTCGATCCCCATGCTTTTGTTGTCATCAACCAGGCCAGCGAAGTACAGGGATATGGGTTTAGTCCGTTAGAAACACCTCTCTGAAAACCGCGCGATAAGGCGATAAAACGAAGGAACTAGCCCTCAAATTTTACGGTATACCTCCACGATGGTATAATACTTCATCAGCTTACCGAAGCTTATCGAGAAGAAGGAGATGTATGATCAAGTTTCTTAAAAAGATCTTCAAGGGTCGCAATCAACGCGAAATCGCCCGGTTACAAACGATAGTACAAAAAATTAATGCCCTAGAACCCCACTATCTAGCCCTCAGCGACGAGCAGTTGTACGCCCAGACAGAGGTCTTCCGGCAACGGCTAACCGCTGGAGAAAGTTTAGCCGCGCTCCTCCCAGAAGCCTTCGCCGCCGTCCGCGAGGCCAGCCGCCGCACCATCGGCTTGCGGCATTACGATGTCCAGCTCATCGGCGGCATGATCTTGCACGAGGGGCAAGTCACCGAAATGCGCACCGGTGAAGGCAAGACCTTAGTCGCCACGCTGCCGCTCTATCTCAACGCTCTGACCGGGCAAGGCGCACATCTGGTGACACCCAATGATTATCTGGCTAAGTTCGGAGCGCAATGGATGGGCCCCATTTATCAGGCCCTAGGCATGAGCCTCAGCGTCATTCAATCCGGCAGCGGACATCCCGATGAATCCTCCTACCTCTACAACCCAGAATACACTTCTGCAGATGACCGTTTCCAATATCTTAAACCGCTCACTCGCCGCGCAGCCTATCGCGCCGATATTACCTACGGGACCAACAATGAGTTCGGTTTCGATTACCTACGCGATAATATGGTGCGGGATCTCAGACAACAGACCCAGAGCGCGCGACACTACGCCATCATCGACGAGGTGGATAGTATCTTGATCGATGAGGCGCGCACCCCGCTTATCATCTCTGGGCCGGCCGATGAGCCATCCGAATTTTATTCGCGTTTTGCCAGCATCATCCCCCGTCTCCGGGCGGAGACAGATTACGAGACTGAAGAACGCACCCGGCTGGCCATGCTTACCGAAGCGGGCGTCGCCAAAGTGGAACATATCTTAGGTCTGCCCGAGGAAGAGAGTCTCTACGATTCCCAACATGCGCAAATGCTCCCCTATCTGGATAATGCGCTCCGCGCCCAAGAGTTCTACCACCGGGATAAAGAGTACGTGGTCCGCAACGGGGAAATCATTATCGTGGACCAATTCACCGGCCGGATGATGTTCGGGCGCCGCTACTCCGAGGGCCTGCACCAGGCCATTGAGGCCAAAGAGCACGTTGATATCCGCCGGGAATCCTTCACCCATGCCACCATTACTTTCCAAAATTTCTTCCGCATGTACGACAAATTAGCCGGCATGACGGGTACCGCCGCGACGGAAGAGGAGGAACTCCGGCGCATCTACCGGTTAGATGTCATTATCTTGCCCACCAACGTCGAATATCGGGCCCAATTTGGCAAGTTAAAGGAGCAAGAGACGCCACTCACCGAATCAGGGGTGGAGTTCGCCGGCCTCTTGACTGCGGCCGTCGCCACGCCTTATGAACAGCTTGACCGGCGGAAGATCAAAGTTACCGTTTTCGATTCCCCGGCAGGCGACGAACGCTATTATCGCCGCTTGGATATGCCCGATCAAATCTACCAGACCACCGAGGCCAAATTCAACGCCGTCGTGGCGGAGGTACAGGCAATACACCAGGGGGGCCGGCCGATCTTGATCGGCACCACCGCAATTGAGACCTCAGAAAAACTCTCCCGGCGGCTAGACCGCGCCAAGATCCCTCACAATATGTTAAACGCCAAATATCACGAGCGCGAGGCGATCATCATCGCCCAGGCCGGCCAGCCGGGCGCGGTGACCATCGCTACCAACATGGCAGGCCGCGGAGTGGATATTCTCTTAGGCGGCAATCCAGAGGGGATGTCCCGCGACCAGCTCCGCAAAGAAGGCGTAGACCTTACCCAAATCCACTCCACCGACTGGGAGCGCGCCTTAAAACTGGCGCACCAAGGCGTTGATCCCACCACGCAATACCCCGTACGCTGGGCGGAGGTGCTCCAGGAGAAAGTGCGCCAGTGCCAAGCTGACCGGCAATACGTCTATCACCAGGGCGGATTACACGTCATCGGCACCGAGCGGCACGAAGC
>DUEJ01000160.1 GCA_011192175.1 Thermoflexia bacterium | reverse complement strand
CTCTTTCTCTGGCGACACCCCTTTTCCGGCGGTCAAGGTGACGACTTCTCCCCCGTGCAGTTCCACGCCTCTTGCGGGCAAAGTCCCCACGCGAATTTTGGGGCCTTGCAAATCGCCCATTACTGCTACGTAACGTCCTTCCTCGGCGGCGACCTGGCGTACCAACTTCACCATCCGCCGTTTGTTGGCGTGCGTGCCGTGGGAAAAGTTGAGACGGGCAACGGTCATGCCGGCGCGTATCAACGCGCGGATGGTCTCTGGAGAATCCGTGGCCGGGCCTAAGGTGCAGACTATTTTTGTTAGCGGCATAGTGACTCCTTGTCTGGTTAACTGCGGTGGGGCTGGTTACACTAGAGAAGATTTTACCTATGGAATGGCAAATGGCAAATGGCGAATGGCTAACCGCTAACAACTAACTACTAACCGCTAACGACTAACTACTAACCGCTAATCGCTAACTGTTAACTAGTCCATTGCTGGTATCGGGCGACAACCTTGACAAAATAGCTCCTTCCTGTATAATTATTGTAAATTACTTTCAATAAGGGAGTTCTACATTTGTCTACGTGGGAAGAGACGTTATCGCAAGCAGGATGTCGTATTACCGAGTCACGCCGGGCGGTGATGACGGTGTTGGCGCAGGCTGAACGGCCGCTCGTTCCCCAGGAGCTTCTAGCGCTGGGACTCAAATTACAGGCGACGTTGAGCCTGGTTACGGTCTACCGTTCCCTCGAGCTCTTCGAGGAACTCTCTTTGGTGCGGCGCGTCCATCAGGATACTAAATGCCAGGGCTACCTGTTGACCGCGGCCGGACATCGCCATGTACTGATCTGCGAAAAATGTGGTCGCGCGGTAGAGTTTCCCGGGCAGGATGATCTGGCGGCGCTCATCGCACGGGTGGAAGAACGCACCGGCTATCAGGTGAAGACGCATTGGTTACAGTTGCGGGGAGTTTGTGCAGAGTGCCAGTAGCGGGACAGCGGGTTGGCGGGTTGGCGCCTTTGCGTCTTTGCGGAAAACTATCTTCTTTCAGGGAGGTCAAACTATGTATCGGAAAAATTTAGTTAACTGGATGTTCTTGTTTTTCCTGATTCTCTCTGGTTGCAGGAGCGGGCCGGCCACTTCTGGCGAGAGCAGCACCGCCATGCTCTCCGCGACTGTCAGTATTTTGCCGCAACGTTATTTTGTGGAGCGCGTCGGGGGGAAGCACGTAGCGGTCACGGTGATGGTGCTACCAGGCGAATCCCCGGCAACTTATGAGCCGGAGCCGGCGCAATTAGTCGCTCTAAGTTCAGCCGACCTCTATTTTAGCATGGGCGTGCCCTTCGAGCGGGTCTGGCTAGCTAAATTCGCCGCGACTAACCCAGAGATGTTGGTGGTGGATACCGCCGAGGGCATTGAGCGTCGCCCTATCTCCCGGGACGAGACGGAGACGGCTGACGAGAAGCTAGATCCGCATATCTGGCTCTCGCCGGCCCTGGTCAAAGTACAAGCGCAAAATATCTACCGTGCCCTGGTTCAACTTGATCCAGAACATAAGACAGAATACCAAGCTAATCTGGCTGAATTTTTAGCCGATATCGAGGTGCTGCAAGCAGAGATCCAGGAGATGTTGCCAGCAGCTGCCGGGAAGAAATTTATGGTCTTCCATCCCTCCTGGGGTTATTTTGCCGACGAGTTCGGATTGCAACAACTCCCGATTGAGAGCGGTGGGCAAGAGCCGAGTGCGCAGGAACTGACCACAATCATCTCCACCGCCAAAGCGGCGGGGATTCGGGTGATCTTCGCGCAACCGGAGTTCAGCACTAGCGCCGCCGAGATGATCGCGCAGGAGATTGGCGGGGAAGTGCAACTTATCAGCCCGCTGGCGCTCGACTGGCCGGCGAATATGCGGCAAGCAGCGGAGGCGTTAGCGGGGAGTAGGCAGTAGCCAGGGGCTATTTTTCTTAGCGGCCTTTGCGTCTTTGCGGTGAAATAACTTTTTTCAAGGGAGTTAATGATGATGGGAAGGCAAACTAATCTCACTCCCCGCCCAGTGATTGAAGTGGCGCATCTCTGGGCGGGATACGGGAATGAGGCGGTGTTAGAGGATATCAATCTCACCGTCTATGAACGAGATTTTATCGGTTTGATGGGTCCCAATGGCGGCGGCAAGACCACCTTGCTGAAGGTGTTGTTGGGGCTACTGCCATCCACGCGCGGTAGCGTGCGCGTCATGGGGCAACCGGTGGCGACGGGGCGAAAACATATCGGGTACGTGCCCCAACAGGTGGAATTTGACCGCAATTTCCCGGTAAGCGTCTGGGAAGTAACCCGCATGGGACGTTTGGGCCGGCGCGGGCTGTTGCACCGTTACACGGCCGAGGATAATGCGATTGTGGAGCGAGTGCTCCGGCAAGTGGAGATGCTCGAGCTGCGGAAGCGGCCCATCGGCGCGCTCTCCGGGGGGCAGCGCCAGCGCGTCTATATCGCTCGCGCTCTGGCCACCGCGCCGGAGATATTGCTCTTGGATGAACCGACCGCCAGCGTTGATCCACAGGTGAGCAACAGCATCTATGATTTGTTGCAGGAACTTAATGCCCATATCACGATTCTGATGATCTCCCATGACGTGGGGGCTATTTCCACTTACGTGAAAACGGTGGGGTGTCTCAACCGGCGACTTTTCTACCACCACGAGAAGAATCTGCCGCCGGCCGCATTAGAGCAAGCCTATCAGTGCCCGGTGGAGTTGATCGCGCACGGGATACCACATCGAGTTTTCCCGGTGCATGAGGGAGCGAGGGAGCGATAAGGCGAGAAAGCGAGAAAGCGAGGAAGCGAGGAAGCGAGGAAGCATGTTAGCCGGCGCAGGCCGACTTCGCAATTGTAGCCCGTGGTTTTAACCACCGGGCCAGCGAGGGAGCAAGTAAAGAGGAGTAGTTATGGGGCAAGCGATTGGGGAAGCGTTACAGTTTGCGTTTATGCGTCACGCGCTGCTGGCGGGTTTGTTGGTGAGCGTGGCCTGCGGCATCATCGGCGCCTACGTGGTGATCAACCGGATTGTTTTTATCAGTGGCGGGATCGCTCACGCAGCCTACGGCGGGATCGGCTTGGGTTATCTGCTGGGCTTTAACCCGGTGTTGGGCGCGATTGCCTTCAGCTTGGTCGCCGCGCTGGGCATGGGGACGGTGCAGCGGAAAACAAAGGAACGAAGCGATACGCTCATTGGGGTGATGTGGGCGATGGGTATGGCGCTCGGCATCGTCTTTATAGATCTCTCCGCGGGGTATAAGGCGGATTTGATGAGCTATCTCTTCGGCAGTATCCTGACCGTCCCGACCTCAGATATCTTGATCATGGTGGGCTTGGATGCGGTCATTTTATTGCTGGTGGTGCTCTTCTATCGCGAGCTGCTGGCCGTCTCCTTCGATGAGACCTTCGCCACGGTGACCAATGTGCCGGTGAACGCTATTTATTTGTTGTTGGTCACGATGATCGCGTTCACGGTGGTGATGCTCATGCGGGTGGTTGGTTTGATCATGGTTATCGCTATGCTGACGATACCTGCCGCCATCAGCGGCCAATTTATCCGCGATTTGAAGTGGATGATGGCCGGGGCCGTGATCCTGGGAATGTGCTTCACTACGGTGGGATTGTGGCTCTCCTACAGCTGGAACCTCACCTCTGGGGCGACGATCATCTTGGTGGCCGGAACGGCGTATCTCTTGAGTCTGGCGGTAAAAGCGGGATTGATGCGGAAACAGCGGAGTTGAGAATAACGCTTTGCGAATACTACCACCCTAGCTCTAAACCCCATTCCGTTTGCACCAACGCCGGGACGTGATATTCGCCACTCCGCTTATTGGCCCAAGAGAGCATAGCAGGGTCTTTCGCTGCGGGGGTGCAAAGATAGCGTGGAGCGGGACGGATGCCAGAGCGGAGCAGATCCAGCCGGTCGGCGTCCCAGCAGGTCTGGATGGTGATTTCCGCCTCCGTTAGCCCGGCGGTGTGATAGATGCAAGCGGTCTCCAGTAACTTAAAATCGGCGTCGGAGAGCGTGAAGTATGCGCCTCGCAACCGGGCTGCCAGCTCCGCGCCCCGGCGTCCATGCTCATCATCCCGGCGCTCGTTGAGACGCCGCGCATCGTGAAAGATAGCAAAGAGCTCGACCACTTCTAACTTTGCCCCGGTCAAACGTGCCAAACGGCGTCCGTTCTCCAACACTCGCGCCCAGTGGGAGATGCCGTGGATCCCTTGCCAGGGTAATTCATATTGGGAGAGAATAGCATCTAATAGCGTTGTAGTTATCATTACCCTAGTGTAACCGCAGATGGAGAAATTCATAGTAGAACGAATCCCAAAACAGTTAGGAAACCGCAGGGCGCAGCTTTGGCTAAGTGCAATGTTTGTTATACTATAAGTTAAATAGTCGATATAGTTTAAGGAGAGTCTTTGATGATACAAGCAGCT
>DUEJ01000016.1 GCA_011192175.1 Thermoflexia bacterium | reverse complement strand
GGCGGCACGCTCTCCGTGGCCTACACTGATTTCTACGGGAACTCGCCTGACGACTACACGCCTCCGACGGGGCAAAATAACCGCACTACGCAGAACCCCGATTTCGTGGCCCCTGCGCAGGGGAATCTCCATCTCTCCTCTGGCTCCCCCGCCATTGACATGGGTGGCTCTCTCTCTACCGTGACCGCCGATATCGACGGCCATGGGCGGCCCTTCGGCACCGGCTTCGATCGCGGCGCGGACGAGTACACGGCGGATGCGCCTTGCTACGCGCGGCTCGACGCGGGCCAGGTTTACACGGCGGTGCAGGCGGCAGTGGATGCCGCCACGGCCGGGGATACGGTGAAGATTGCTGGCTACTGTGCCGAGGTGAGCGAATATAGCGGGCTGACTCAGACGGTCTATCTGAACAAGAGTTTGACTCTGCGCGGGGCCTACACCGTCACCGATTGGACGACGCCGCAATATGGCCCCACGGTATTGGACGCGCAGGAGCAGGGCCGGGTAATCTACGTGACGGGGGCGGTCGCTACCATCGAGAATTTACATTTGACGGGTGGTCATACCGCTTATCCAGGAGGTGGACTTAGTCTAGGCGGCTTGGTTTCGGCTACTGTGCAGAATAACGTCATTTACCATAATACCGCCTCAAATGGAGGCGGTATTAGGCTTGATGGGGCTAGTCGTGCGCGGCTACGCTACAATACAATTTACAGCAACACGGCCACTAATAACGGCGGAGGCGTGTTGAATCAAGGCATTATGACGGTGCTAAACAATATCATAGTGGAGAATGTGGCTGTTGCTGGCGGTGGTCTGGCGCAGGGGGTTAGCGGCGAGCTCACTTTGGATTACAATGATTTCTATGCCAATAGTCCCGATGATTGTTCCGGGGCCTCTCCGGGTGAGCATAGTTTGGCGGTCGCCCCGGGATTGGAAGATCCAGCTGACGGCGATTTTCACTTGAACTTATCCTCTCCGTTGATCAACGTGGCGGACCCGGACTCCACATTAGCGTATGACTTTGAAGGAGACCATCGTCCTACTGGCCCGCGCGCGGACGTTGGGGCTGACGAGCGCGATAATTACGCCGCTGTTATTTTGAGCGCCAGTGATCCCTTTGTGGTGCTGAATAGGGATGACGTGGCCGGTCACGAAGTAACGTTCACGCATACCTTTACCAACACCGGGTACACGCCGTCCATGACTGATACCTTTGATGTGGTTATAGCCAACCTTGCGGGCTGGGCAGTCTCGCCGGACTCAATTTCTGGAGTGGGATTGCTCGTCAATGATGGTCACACTTTTCAATTGACAGTGACAGTCCCCTCTACGGTCAGCGAGGGCTTTGTCAACGAGACGGTCATCACGGTAACTTCTCGCACTAATGCGGGGGCGCTAGATACGGCCACGGATGAGATCGCTAATCCGGGCATTCAATTGTCCGCCAATGCGGGCCAGGATGTTACCCCAGGTGCTGAAATCACTTACACACACGTGGTCACTAACGTCGGCCCGCCCGATACTTTTACCGTGACCGTAGATTCATCGCTAGGATGGGGTGAATTAACGGTGCCTGTGGAGCCGATCCAATTGGATTATCAGCAGAGCGCGCTGATCCAAGTCCGGGTAGCGGTCTCCGAGACCGCTGCTGCCAACCTGAGCGATAATTCTCTCCTGCGCGTCACTGCACATACCTACCCGTCAGTCTCTGCCGTAGTTACCGATACCACCACGGCAGAATCTCTATCCGGAGATCGCTATGTGGAACCGGAAGGGCAGGATGACCAGAACAACTGTACGCAAGCTTACCTCCCTTGTAAAACGGTAGGGCATGCTGTTGCGCAGGCGGTAGCCACGGACGAGGTGTTAGTCGCCAGGGGAAACTATTTAGCGGGTGCGGAGATACGTCTCCGGCAGGCTATCAGTGTTAAGGGCGGTTATTTGATAGAAGGGGAGGAATTTGTCGCGCCAGAGGAAGTGGAGCCTGCCGCAACGGTCATTGATTTTGGCGGTAATAATCGTGGCGTGCAGATTGACATCGGGGCTGGCACGCCGATTGTTTTGGAAGGGTTCACCTTTAGGAACGCCTCTGCACCAACCGGGGCTGGCGGTGGGATTTACGTTAAAGGAGATTCCTCTCCCCTTTTGCGCCACTTAATTATTGAAAACTGTGAGGGCGCGCGCGGGGGCGGCATTTACGTTGAAAATGGTGCTCCAATCATAGAAGATATGGTTATTTCTGGCACTCTGGCGGAGCGTGGTGGAGGTCTCTACAATGACGCGGGTGACGTTCAGGTTGATGGATTGATCATCCGCTACGCTGAAGCCACTGATGGTCCTGGTGGTGGAATTTATAATGGTGGTTCGCTGATCATTGCTAATGGTTTGATTTACAGTAACACGACCACGGCTGGGGGAGGCGGCGTTTACAACGCTGCCGGTGCGCTCTTATCCGTGCTTAACAACACACTCTATGGGAACCAAGCCAGCACCTATGGTGGTGGTTTGTACAATGATGGGGGCTGGTCTCTGACCATTTCTAATACGCTGGTGATCTCCAACTCCGCTGCGACCGGTGGAGGCGTATACCACGATAGTTCTGGCGCCTTAAGCCATGATTACAATGATATTTGGGGAAACTCAGCCAGCGTTGCTCCAGAGAGTAATCTCGCGCTGGGTGCGCATAGCGTCTCGGTCAATCCCCTGTTCCAGGGTATTCAGGTTGCGGATTTTCATTTGACGGCTAGCTCTCCAGCGGTGGATTCTGCTGATCCCGCCACTTCGCTGACGACTGACTTCGAGGAAGATCCGCGCCCCAGTAATCAGGGCTTCGATATGGGGGCAGATGAGCTCCTGGGTTGTTTGGCGCGCGTGATCAATCCTCATCCAGCCCCGGACGAGGATCCGCAAGTCGGGCCGGTTTATTACAGCATCCAGGAAGCTGTGGACGCCGCGCCTCGAGATTACATTGTCCAGGTTTCCGGTATTTGTTGGGGCGTGCAGCCGCGTTTGGTGGACGGTGACTGGGTTAGCCAGACGGTGGTGATTACCAAGAGTTTGACTCTGGCCGGCGGTTACGCCCCTGACTTTGCCGAGTTGGGGCCAGATCCTGAACCGACTATCTTTGATGCGTTGGGACGGGGGCGGGTAATGTTGGTGCATAATCCTTATACGGGGACGCTGGAACTGAATGTTTCGCATATAGTATTTCAGCGCGGTGCTGCGCCGGTCCCCAATGGCCTCGGCGGCGGCATCTATAATCAAGATGCAGAGTTAGTTCTGGACGCGGTAGAGGTTAGCGCTAGCACAGCTACAAAGGGCGGTGGTTGCTATAATGCGGCCGGCGGCACGTTGCAGCTAGGCGCGACGCACTTTCTCACTAACACTGCGCAGGAGGATGGTGGGGCAATCTATAACCTGGGGGACATGGAGACGATCTCTATCACTAGCTTCATCTCCAATACCGCTGCTCTGGCCGGTGGCGCAGTTTACAATGCGGGTACACTGGATTTAGAGCGCAGCACGCTGGTGGGCAATATGGCTGCAACTGGGGGGGGGCTTTATAATATCGCCGCGTTAACGTTAGTGAATACCATTGTGGCTCAGAGTACCGCGACGGGGAATGGTGGCGGCCTCTACAATGAAGCCTCCTCACTGGAAGTGCGCCATGTTACTTTCTACGCTAATCAAGCTCAACTTGGTGGCGGCATCTATCACGACGACAATACGACCAACGCGCTCATCAACAGCTCCTTGTTGGTGAGCAATACTGCCGAGACCACCAACGGTGGTGGCGGTATCTATACTGCGCAGACCCCCGACCCGCAATTTGATTACAATGATCTCTATGCTAACAGCGGGGGGAACTATGGCGGTGAACTGGGGGCGGGCGATGGGATTGGTAATCTCTCCTACGCGCCAGATTTTATCTCGGTGCTCTTTGGCTCAAGCGATTTTCTGCATCTCGCCGAAGGCTCGCCGGTGGAAGATAAAGGTGACCCCCATAGCCCGATTCTGATTGATATTGATGGTGGCCCGCGTCCAGCTAATCAGAATTTTGATATTGGCGCGGACGAGATTGGTAATTGTTACGTGCGTATCAACGGGGTGGGGCAACTCTATGGCAGCGTCCAACGTGCGGCGGATGAGAGCACGACAGGCGACGTCTTGCACGTCGCGGGAATTTGCAAAGGAGTTGGGGAGCGAGATCTGGGCAGCGAGACAGTTAAGCAGTCGCTCTACTTGAACAAATCTATCGGGGTGCAGGGCGGTTACACTCTGACGCAGTGGTTAGAACCAGATCCGGTAGCCAATTCCACTACGCTAGACGCCGGAGGGCAGGGCCGCGTGGTTTATCTGGATAGCTCGAACGTCATCACGCTGGCGGGATTGCATCTGCGCGGGGGCTATGCGTTACAGCAAGGCGGCGCAGTCTACAACGCCGGCGCCACGGTCACGCTGGATGGGAACTGGCTCCATGATAATGCGGCCGCCGCTGGCGGTGCTTACTATCACGCTGATGGCAGCTCCCTGCTCCTAAATAACTTCTTCTATTCCAACCAGGCGGAACAGGGCGGCGCTATCTACAACGCCTCTGGAACGCTCGCCTTGACCATTCAACATAACACCATTTATAGTAACACCGCTCAACAGGGTGGTGGGTTTTATACCGAAGATCAGATTCCGACTATTCGGAGCACTATCTTCGCGACCAACACGGCTACTACTGCCCATGCGATCTTTAGTGAAGGGAGTTTCTCCGGGGGGGATTACAACGATGTCTATCCCATAGCGAATGCTTATAACAGCTGGGCGGAACAAGGGCTGCATACTCTTTCTTTAGCTCCACGTTTTGAGGATGCTGAAGCCGGTGATTTGCGTTTGGCTGACGCTTCCCCACTCTTTGATAGAGGCGATCCGGCTAGCCCGGTCACTCAAGACTTTGAGTACGATCTTCGCCCGGCCGATCAAGGATTTGATATCGGGGCTGATGAGCGGCGCGCTTGTTGGGCGCGAGTGGTCCGCAATGACGAGGAGCAGGGCGTTTACGCTAATCCGCAGCTGGCGATTGATAACAGTTTACCGGGTGATGAAATCCAGGTGACGGTAGGAATCTGCCGAGGCGTGCATGAGTACGCCGGGGAGCTGAAGCAAACAGTACATATCACCCAGAATTTAACGTTGGGCGGGGGCTATGCGCGTGATTTCGAGGAACGCTTTGAACCGGCAGTTGATTATCCGCCCTTTGATGAGGAGCGGACTACCACGTTTGATGCTGGGGAATTGGGGCGGGCGTTATTAGTAACCAACACAGAGGCGGTCAGTATCACGCTCATCAATTTGGCGCACGGGCTAGCCAGTGCGGGCGGAGGCCTTGATGCCGGTGGCGGTCTCTATTACGCTAGCGGGCGGGGCAAATTCTCGCGCCTAGTCTTACATCACAACACGGCGGCTGATGGGGGAGCTCTCTACCAGGCGGGCGCGACACTCGCCATCGCAGACAGTTTATTGGCTTACAACTCGGCGGAGAACGGTGGCGCCATCTATCTGCCTACCGGCGCGTTGACAGTCACTGATAGTACCCGTTTCTATCACAATGATGCTACCGGAGATGGCGGTGCCATTTATAACCGCGACGGTTCTCTCTGGATGGTGAACAACACTGCTGCGTTGTTGACATATAACGCAGCCGGCGCGGGGGGATATATCTACAATCATAGCGGAGACGTTTATTTGGAGAACAATCGGATTGTGAGGAATTTCGCTACTGATGGCGCCGCGCTCTATAATGCCTCGGCTGGCACAATGATTCTGCGTAACAATCGCATTTACAGCAACACCGCCGATAATGGGGGAGGCGCGCTCTACAGTGCTGGTACCACTAGCTTGGATCTGGCAAATCGACTCTATGGCAACCAGGCTAGTTCCGGTGGCGCTATCTACGTCTCTGGTGATGAGCTGCTAGTGCAGAATACTCTGATTTACCTGAATGTGGGCACTAATAAAGGTGGCGGGGTGTACGTTGTTGCTGGAGATCCTTTCATCATGCACAATGATTTTTATAAAAACTCGGCGGGGGTGGGTGGCGGAGGCGCTGTCTATATCGCAGCGGGAACTCCGGTGGTAAAAAATAACATCTTTGATAGCAATGTCGCTGATGTAGGCAGTGCCGTCTATGGGGCTACCGGGGCATTAAGTCATAATGATTATTGGGTTGACGGCCCTGCGGATCAGGTGCAAGGTGGCGTTGGCGTTGGCGACGACAACTTGAATTCTTCCCCCCTGTATGAAGAGTTTGATCCGTCCGATGATCCAGGTGTTTGGAATTTTCACCTGGCAAGAGGCTCTATATTGGTTGATGCGGGCGTGGTAGTCACGGGCCAGCCGGTATCCCGCGATATGGATAATGAGCACCGTCCCAGCAACGCCGCGCCAGATATGGGCGCGGATGAGGTTGTGGATTGTCTGGCCCAGGTGGTCTCCACCGGGCAGCTCTATGGTCAGATTGGTCTGGCGCTGGCGGCGGCGGGCAGCGGAGATACTATCAAGGTTGCTGAAGGTACTTGCAATGAAACTCTCGCCATCGATAAAGATATCACTATCAGTGGTGGTTGGGCTAAGACTTTTTCGGGCATGGCGGAAGAAGCCTCTAATCTAGTGTCTCCGTATAGTGAAGAGAAACGCGTGATTACTATTGGTGAAAATATATCCGTGACCTTGGAGAATTTAAATCTTATCGCTGGGAGCAAGCCCGGTGGGAACGGCGGCGGAGTCTATGTAAGTGCCAATAGCGTGGTTAAACTAGATCTATTGGATATCTATGGTTGCTCTGCCAGTGGCAACGGCGGCGGAATTTACAATGCGGCCGGTAGTAATGTTACAATTTGGGATACTATCGTCTATCAATGTGAAGCCGGAGGGCATGGTGGCGGTATCTATAATGCGCCCGGCAGCACGGTGCAAATTAGTGGTGGCGGTACCGCACTTTGTGAGGCTGGCGGGGACGGCGGAGGTATCTATAGCGACGGTGGCGCGGATGTGACTCTGACTAACCATTCTATTTCGTTCAATGTAGCTGAGTACGGCGGTGGTCTCTACAGCGCAATGGGAAATACGGATATCCTGAACGTCAAGTTCTGGGTTAATATCGCGCGGCAGGATGGCGGTGGTCTTTACAATACCGGCGACAATGTGAATCTTTACCATCTTACTTTCTATGAAAATAATGCGCCGGGAAGTACTGGCGGTGGATTATACAATGAGGGCAGCAATATGGTGATCAATGCCAGTATCATTGCTGCTAATGATGCCGCTACTGGCGATGGTCTGTATAGCACTAGTAATGTTGCCGTGGGCCACACCTTGCGTTGGGGTGATACTTATGTGAATGCCGCTGTAACTGACGAGCTGCATGTAGACCCGCAATTGACTTATGGGGGGGCACTTACCTATAACTCACCGGCTATTGATGCCGTACCCGAGAGCGCGTCCACCATTACTTTTGATTGCTACGTAAGCCCCCGCCCGCAACTCTGCGACAAAGACATGGGGGCGCAAGAATACAGGGTCGGCAAGCGCAATTTAGAATGGAATGAGGTTGCTGACCACACTCTGGCCCCTGGCGAGATCTATACCTACACTTTTGCCGTTACCAACCTGAGTGAGCAATGGTTTTGGGATGATTCTGAGAATCCAGGAACTGGTTACACGGAGACCATTGTACTTGATTTGGCTACTTCACGTGACTGGGCAGAGATCGCTGCTGTGGTAGGTGAGGTGCGCGTGACGGATATTACTACAGATTCCGCCACTATTGATGTGGGGCCTGGCAAAACAGCGCAGATTTTGGTCCGCGTCACCATTCCCCCGGGACAGCCCGCCTCGGTGGAGGGAGATAGCACCACGCTAGAGACTACTCGCTTGGTTTATCGCGCTCAGATGTGTGGTTTCACAGATCTTACCGGAGAGTTTGAGGTGCTGAGTAAAGTAATAGAGGACTATCAAGCGGAATTAGGGCCGGGGAGAGTAGGCGTGGTGCAACCTGGGGGCACGATCACTTATACCCACACGCTCACCAACACCGGCAATGTAACCGATACCTATTCTTTCTATCCCTCATCGGGTTTCTACGCGCAGGGCACCATAGTGGCGCCGCCGGGAAATGTGACGCTCGCGCCACTGATGACGGAGACGGTGGTGCTCAGCGTGGTTGCCAATTTGGAGGCGGCCCATGGGTTGGTGGATCTCACCGAGGCTATGGCGCTCTCCGCTGGTGGCGGAGCGGCGGCCAGCGCAGTGAACAGAACTACTATTAGTCCCACTTACGGAACTCGTTATTTAGCTTTGGATGGTACGGACTCGCTGGTTGATGAGACTGTTGGTGGCGGGGTGTTTGATTACGCTGATAACAACTGTTCCCAACCCAATTTGGGAGCCTGCCGCACCTTGCAGCATGTGCTCTCTCAGGCCAGTGCAGGGGATACAATCAAGATCGCTGCGGGGCACTACACCGCTACCTATACTACCACGCACGCCAGCCAGGTGATCACGCAGGCGCTCTTCATCAACCAACCGCTCACCGTGACCGGTGGCTACCTCTCCAGTGCCTGGGATGAATCGCCGCCTGATCACATCACTCACGCCACTACCCTAGATGCGGGGGGGGCTGGACGGCTGTTTTACATCACTGTTGGCAGCGGCGCAGTCCGCCTGGAGCGGCTCACTTTGACTCAGGGTGACGCGACTGGGTTTGTCGTCAACGCTGGCGGCGCGCTCTACAACGAGGGCGCGGATTTGACCCTCAATGCGCTCAACATCCACACTAACGATGCGGATTTGGGCGGGGGGCTTTACTCTGCGGCTGGGGAGATTTTGCTCACTAACAGCCTGCTCCACGCTAACGGCGGGAGCGCCACGCAAGGTGGCGGCCTCTACGCGCAAGCGGGCACTCTGACTGTGCTAAACGACACTTTCCACGCTAACCAGGCCAGCGATACCGGCGGCGCGCTTTACATGGCGGGCGGTACGTTGGCGATGACCAACACCATCATCGCTGGCCATAGCAGCGGCAGTGCGGTATATGCTGGGGCTGCATCGAGCTCGGATTACAACTTGTACTGGGATAACACGCCCGACGACGTCGGTGGGACAGCGACTCTGGGCGGACATGCTGTACAGGCTGATCCGCAATTGGATGCTGACCTCTCCTTGCTCTATACTTCTCCGGCGCGCGATGTGGCCGATCCTGGTACGGATTTAGGTTTGATTCCACTGGATTACGCCAACAACCCCCGTCTGCTAGGCGGTTGGGTGGATTTGGGCGCCCGCGAATTTTACGGTGATCCGGGAGTCAGCTTGGTTCCTGATAATGAACAAGCGCTCTTAGTGGGCGCCTCCCACATTTATACTCATACGCTCACCAACACCGGCGATCTCACCGATACCTTTGATATCTCCGTGACGGGCAGCAGTTGGGTCACGGGTTTCTCGCCAGCTGTCGTGAATGGTTTGCCGCCGGCGCAGAGCGCCACCATAGAAGTTTACGTCACTGTGCCCGTGGGTGCTGGCGGCGCCGAAGAGGTAGCTTACGTCAGAGCTACCTCGCGCGGGGCAGGACATCCCGCAGATTCGGCAACTGATACCACCTTCGCGCTCTTCACGCCGGGAGTAATCATATCATCTGGCCAAAGTGGCGGCACATTGCCAGCTACGCCGATCACTTACACGCATACCGTGACCAATACCGGCACTGGGCAAGATACTTATATTGTCACGCACGAAAGCCCCGCCGGTTGGACGGTAGATCATATCCCCGCCCTCACTTTGGGTTTTGAGGAGACAGGAACTCTGACGGTGCAGGTCATCCCGCCGGCTGATGCTCTTAGCAGCACGGTAGGAACAGTTACGGTGACGGTCACTTCCGCTTTTAGTCCCACCGTGCAGGATTTAGCGGCGGATAATACGGTGGTGGCGCAAACACACAACCTCCAGTTGACGCCAGATTACTTCAGAGCCATCACCAACCAGACGGCGGTGACATACACGCACACGTTGACCAATGCCGGGAACTACACCGAAACTATCATGTTGGCGAAAGATCATACGCAGGAGTGGGTAGGCCAGCTGCTGCCGGATACCTCGGCAAAGATGGGGCCGTTCACTGCAATACCGTTACTCTTCCGGTTGATAGATATTCCGGCCGATAGCGGCGGCAAAACAGATATTGCCACCATCACGGCGACGGTGCCCGGCGCGCCGGCGGTTCATGTGGTGGATACTACTCACATAATACCGAGGTACGAATTTGCCTTAACGCCACTGGCGCAATCTCTCACGGTAGCTGCGGATAAAGTGGTGACCTTCACGCATGTATTGACCAATTTGGGTAACCTGGAGGATGCCTTCACTTTGGTAGCCGTGAACAACCTGGGCGGCTGGCCGGATCCTGTGCTCTCGGATGCGAGCGTAACTCTCTCGCCTGGAGCATCGCGGAGCGTGGTTATTACGGCGACGGTGCCGGGCGGCTCACTGGGGCAGGTAAACGAGACGACCTTGAGGGTAACCTCGTCAGAGGGGGCGTTCAAGGAGGCGGTGGATACTATCACGGTAGAGACGCCGGTTATCCGCACGGTGGAAATTGGGTTGCCGGATAGTTGCCATGCCAATCCTGGCGAGACGGTGACGTATCAGCACACCGTGACCAACACTGGTAATGTCTCCGATACCTATACTTTGGATGCCGCTTCGGAGTTGGGCTGGACGGGGTTAAGCGTGGAACCAGGGCAAGTTGAGCTGGAGCCTGATGAAACTCATCCGGTCACTGTTACCTTCACTGTGCCCGCCTCGGCCTCGGCCGGATTGGTGGAGCATACCACGGTGACGGCGACCTCCCAGACTGATAATGGCGTCTCAGCGACTCTGGTGGATACTACCACCGTGAACCTGGTCGGGGGTCTGATTTTCGTCCCGGATCGCGCCGGGAATGCGCTGCCAGGTGACTTCGTAGTCTACACGCACACCTTGACCAACACGGGTTCCGCCGAGGATACTTTTGATTTGATAGAGAGCAGCAGCCAGGGCTGGCCGGTGGAATTGAGTGCGAGCCAGGTGACGTTGGCTGCCTGGGAGACGGCGCAGGTCGTGGTCACGGTCACGGTACCGAGTACCGCCGCCGTGGGTCTGGTGGATACCACCACGGTCACAGCGACTTCGCAGTTTGATGGCGCTTGGGCTAAGGTGGAGGATGAGACGACCGCGCTCCTGGAGCCGGGCGTGGAGCTCGCGCCGCCGCGCAGCAGCAACGCCGATCCGGGGGAGAGTGTCTTATACACGCACGTCGTGACCAACACCGGCAACGGGACGGACACCTTCGACTTAACGGCGGTTTCGGACCAGGGTTGGGTGGTGAACGTGCTGCCAACGCCGCTCACATTGGCGGCAGACGAGACGCGCACGGTTACGGTGACGCTCCAGGTGCCCGGCGATGCGCTCAGTGGGACGGTGGACGTCTCCACGGTGACGGCGACTTCACAGGCGGATGGCAGTATCTCGGATAGCGTCACTGATACTACCACCGTGAACCGGGTCGCGGGCCTAACTTTCGTCCCGGATCGCGCCGGGAATGCGCTGCCAGGTGACTTCGTAGTCTACACGCATACCTTGACCAACACGGGTTCCGCCGAGGATACTTTTGATTTGATAGAGAGCAGCAGCCGGGGCTGGCCGGTGGAATTGAGTGCGAGTCAGGTGCCGTTGGCCGCCTGGGAGACGGCGCAGATTGTGGTCACGGTCACGGTGCCGAGTACCGCCGCCGTGGGGCTGGTGGATACCACCACGGTCACAGCCACTTCGCAATTCAACCCGGCGTGTTTCGACCGGGTGATTGATACGACCGCGGCTGTACCCAATCGTGATTTGATTTTCTCTCCGGATTACCAACGCTCTGTCGATCCCGGCGCGGTTGAATACTACCGGCATGTCCTGACGAACACTGGGGACGTGACAGATACCTTCGTGATCACCTGGACGGCGGCGGCTGGCTGGACGGGAGTGGAGCCGGAGCGTATTGTAGCACTGCCGGCGGGCGCGTCCGCCCCGGTGACGGTGACGGTGGCTGTGCCTGCGGGCACTCTTAGCGGCACCGTAGCTACCGCTCTGATAACGGCGACCTCGGAAAACGATCTTGCGGTTTGGGATACCGTGATGGATGTCACCACGGTGAACCTGGTGCGCGGTTTCTCGTTGAGCGCCGGCATGATGCAAAATGCCGTAGCGGGCGAGTTAGTGACCTACCTGCATCAAGTGACGAACAATGGCAATTACACGGATACTTTCCTCGCCGAGGTTGTTTCCACGCAAGGTTGGACGGCCACGGTAGCCCCGGAGATGTTATCTCTGGCGGCTGGCTTAACCGACGCGATTACCCTCTCTCTGTTGGTGCCCGATACTGCGGCAACTAATACGGTAGAGGGGACGGTGCTGACGTTGACGACTCAGAGTCTCCCGGTCCTTTTGGAGACCGTTACTGATACGACCACGATAGTGGAGGCCCCTGCCTGGTCAATTTACCTCCCGTTGGTCATGCGAAATTACACCTCGAACGCGCCGGATCTTGTTGTCACCACGCTAGAGGCGACGCCGGATGGCGGAAATTACTTGATCAGCGTGACGGTCAAGAATCAGGGGCCGCAGCCGGTGGCTTACGGCAATAACTTCTTCGTGGATTTTTACGTGGATCGTATCCCGGCGTTTAAATTGGTGGGCGACGTCTCTTGGGGCGTGCAGGGCGATTGGTTCGGTGTGGGGGAAAGCCGTGTCCTCAGCGCTACCTACACTCTCGCGGCGGGAACACATCAGCTCTATGCCCAGGTCGATACGGATAATACGGTGGTGGAAGCTAACGAAAGCAACAATGTGACCGGGCCGCAGACAATCGTGGTGACGAGCAGCGCTCAGTCCGGGGATGAAGAGCCGCTTGTGACACCCGCTCCAACGCCGTTGCCTGGCCCACGCCCGACGCCCACGGCGATGCCGTAGCGCTAGATTCCTTAGTTTTGGGACGCAGATTTGCGTAGATAAATGCGGATTTACCATTTCTACTGGAAAGGCAGCTCGCCACGGATTAGCACGGAAAAAAAGTAAAAAAATCAGTGTAATCCGTGGTGAGAATCATACGCAATGTTTACTTGCCTTTTTGCGGGCTAGCCAGATTATGCTAAAATGAAGATTATGGGACAACTTTTTGGGGAGGGATTATGAAGCAGCCGGTGGTAGAACGTTCCCCCATCTTTATCTGGGGGATGATGTTACTAGTGATATTGACTCTGGTGCAGCTGGGAACTGGCGCTGCTTTTTCCGTGCAGGCGCAAGAGGCGACACCGCGCGCCACGCCGACCAACATTCGACCTACTGCTACCTCCGCTCCGCCGACGGACACCCCGGTACCAGTTCCCCCCACGGATACGCCGGTGCCCGTTCCGCCTACAGATACGCCGGTACCAGTACCCCCTACGGATACGCCGGTGCCCGTTCCGCCTACGAATACGCCAGCGCCGTCGGAACCGACGTCGGCGCCTGAGCAACCGACTGTTGCGCCGCCTACGGATGAGCCAGCTGCTCCCACTCCTGCTGCCCTGGCCGGCGAAGCGGCTTCCAATGGGCGCTTGCCGTTGACCGGGATGAGTCTCTCCTTGATTCTGCTGGCGCTGGTGCTGATCTCGCTGGTGTTGGTGGTGCGACCTCTGCGTAAGCACCTGCAGGGGCAGGGAGCTGGTGAAGAATAGTCCCGTGTCAAAATAATTGGTAGTTTAATCAGGATGAAGACCAAAGCTTAACGCTTTGGTCTTTGGTCTAAGGATGAATTTTTCAGCGAGGGAGGAGGTATAGGCCAATGCAATACTTCGATATTTTGAAGCGCGCGGGGAAGATTACTTGGGGCTATAAGGCATTATGGATTTTCGGGATTTTAGTGGCGCTGGTTTCCGGTGGGGGAAATGGCGGTAGCAGCGGAAATTCTGGTGCGAGTGGAAATTGGCCTGAATCTGGAGGGTGGGGGCACGCGCCGCATATTCCTGCTGGGTTGGTGATTGGGGTGATAGCGCTGCTGCTGATTTTGCTCTTGCTTTTCTTCATTGCTGGCACTCTGGCCCGTTACTTGGGCGAAACCGCCTTGATCAAAATGGTCAATGATTATGAGGAGTCGGAAGTGTGCTATACGCTGCCGGAGGGGTTCCGCTTGGCTTGGTCGCCGGCGGCGGGACGGCTTTTTTTGCTAGATTTGATCGTGTGGATTCCGCTAGTCATTTTCTTTATTGGACTCCTCTTTTTGGCCGGGGCGCCGCTCTTGCTCTGGACGGTGGATAATTTTGTAGCCAGTGTTGCCGGGATTCTGTTCAGCGTAGGAGCATTCTTGGTGGTGCTTCCATTGCTCTTCATCATTGGCGCGCTGGTAACATTGCTACAATACTTCTTCCGGCGGGTCTGTGTGCTGGAAGGCGCCGGTGTTTTCGCCGCGTTGCAAGGCGGCGCAACGTTGGTTTTCCAGCACCCCAAAGAGGTTTTCTTGATGGGTTTGTTGATGTGTGGGGTCAACTTGCTCGGTGGGTTGGGAGTGCTCTTGGTCGTGTTGGTCCTGCTCTTGCTGGCTCTGATGCTCAGTGGCCTCCCCGCACTGCTGGCGGGTGGATTAGCGGCAGTGCTCTTTGATGGCGCTTTCGCGTGGGTGGTGGGCGGCCTGGTCTTCCTCCCCGCTTTCTTTGCGCTGGTGATCTTTCCGTCGCTCTTGCTACGGGGTGTCTTTGAGACGTTCAAATCTACGGTGTGGACTTTGGTTTACCGTGAGCTGAACTAAACTATTCCCGATTCCAATAGTGCGGCGCGCCAGGTTTTGAAACCTGGCGCGCCGCTTTGTGTGTCAAGACACTGCCGTGGCCGGGTGAGGGTTGCTGGTCAACTCCCAGCTGGCGAAGAAGATTCCGCAGATCACGTTTTTAGCTTAGCCGGGAGAGCTACTTTGTAATCTCCCCAAAAAAAAGTTAGGATTTTCCCCTCCGGCGGACTTCACTGATGGTTAGTTCCTCTTTGTTGATGATGCGGCGGACGTTGGAGCGGTGTTTGTAGAAGATGATGGCAGTGAGGATGACTGAGAGGACTATGATAGACGGTGGTTGGCCTAGCCGCAAGGTGATGATGGGGAAGGCGGCGAAGAGTGAGAGTGAGCCGCCCACGACGTAATCGGTGAGCAGAACCAGGAGGATCGTGCTGCCGAGGAGGAGGAGTCCCCACCAGAAATTCAAGCCGAAGAACATCCCGATGAGGCAGGCGACGCCTTTGCCGCCGCGAAAACCGAGGTAGAACGGGTAGAGATGGCCTAAGATGGCGGAGATGCCGGCCAGATAGGGCAAGGTGGGATTGCCCGGATAGAGGGTTTTGACTATCAGGACGGCGATGACGGCTTTGATGATATCTAGCACTCCGGTGATGAAGCCGTATTTCCAACCTAAGACGACGACTACGTTGGAGGCGCCGGCGTTACCGGAGCCGTGCTCGCGGATATCGATTTGTTTGACCAGCCGGCCCATAAAGTAGGCGGTCTGGATGCTGCCTAGGGCGTATCCGATAAGAATAGCGATTAGAACATTGCTGGTGGTCATGGTTTTGCTCCTTTGAAGATAAGTCAAAAGTCGAAGGTCGAAAGTCAAAAGTCAAAGGCCGAAAGTCAAAAGTCGAAAGTCGAAAGTCGAAAGTCAAAGGTCGAAAGTCTAAAGTCAAAGGTCGAAAGTCTAAAGACGCATAGTTAGGATTTCTTTTGTTTGTGCCATTCTGCGCTGATGGTCACCTCCGTTTTGTTGATGATGCGGTGGATGTTGCCCCGGTGTTTGTAGAAACAGATGGCGGCGAGGAGGGCGGCGAAGAGGATGCAGTATAGCGGTAGCCCTAGCAGCCAGGTGATAAAAGGGAAGGCGGCGAAGATAAAGAGTGACCCGCCTTCGATGTAATCGGTGAGCAGTGCCATGAGGATCAGCGTACCGAGGCAGAGTAAGCCCCACCAGGGGTTTAGGCCAAAGAACATCCCCATGAGGCTGGCGACGCCTTTGCCGCCATGCAGACCTAGGTAAAACGGGTAGATGTGACCGAAGATGGCGCCGCTGCCGGCTAAGTAGGGGAGCGCGGCGTTACTAGGAAAGAGTGCTCTGACGAGGAGTACGGCCACCGCGGCTTTCCCCATGTCGATTAGTCCGGCGATAAGACCGGGTTTCCATCCCAAGACCATCACCGCGTTGGAGGCGCCGGCGTTGCCGGAACCGTGCTCGCGGATATCGATCTGTTTAAGCAGGCGGCCCATAAAATAGGAAGTTTGGATGTTGCCCAGCATGTAACCGATAAGTAGCGTAAGCAAAATTTCGTTAATAATCATTTTCTTACTCCTTGGCTAAACGTTGATGGATTGAGCGGTAATTTTAGCACGGTGTACAAATTTAGGCCGTCGGGGTCGCTCCCGGAGCCGTTCCGCGAACCGGCGGCTACTCGATTGAGTAGCTCTAAGGCGACGGCGTGCTTGTCGCTTCTGATCGCATAAGCTTTCATGGCCGAACCGCCATCCACAAAGGCCGCGTGGAGTAACGGGCCGCCGAAGGCACCGCGTTCCTCTAAGCGCCTCAAGAGTCTGGCTACATCTACTACGCTCGCGCCGATGCTTAACTCGTGGCGGCCATCAAAGAGCACCCAGCCAATTCGTTCCGCTGTTTGCACCAGCACACCGGCCGGCTCGCGGATGTAGAGAGCGAAGTTGCGCGATTCGCGTCCGGCTTCCGCGATGGGCGAACCGACGTTGGCGTATTGTTGCAAGCGCGCTCGGATGGCGGATGCCGTGGCTACGTCGTAGAGGTGCGCGCCGTTGAGCACCGCCGGCGCTAATCCTCCCAGGATTTGCGTGTAAGCGTTGAAGTCGCTCTTCCCGTAGGGGCGAATATGTACGCGCTGGTTTAAGAGCTCGCGGCTCGCGCTGTGGGGGAAGAGCTGTTCGTAGTAGCCGCGCTCCAGGGAGAGCACGCCGCCAAAAGAGGGGAGGGGGGCCGTTCCGGGCCAGATATGCACCACTCTTTCTAGCGGAATTTGGCCGTTCCCCGTGTTGGCGATAAAGAAGTTGATCCGCTCATCATGGGCGGAGATGGGGATGAGGGGCGCGTAGCTCTGCCAGTTATCTTTCTGCCGGGTAACTTCCGGCGACTGGAACTCCGGGGTGAAGAGTACCACTTTCTCGCCATTGGTGGCGCGGGGATTGCTGCTCTCCACGAGCAGCTCTTGCCCGCCCAGTTCCACCCGGTAGCCGGAGATCTGCAACCGAGGGATAATCTCCACCCGGCCATTGCGACGAATGCCGACGGCGGTGGGATGTGCGCCCTGAAAACCGGCCGTAATCTCTCCAGTAACGGCGTCAACAGAGAGATGAAATCCGAGGTAGGATTTGATAGGAGGCAGGTGGAAGCGAGGTGGGTAGCGATGGTTGTGTGACCAGGGAGCGCGCCCCGTTTGGATTAGGTTCGTGGTCATGTAGTAGCCGATATTGCCGGCTAAGCCCGCGAAAGGTTGACCTTGCTGCGCCGCCGCCGCCAACTCTCTTCGCAGGGGCGGCAGCTCCTCGCCGTTAAAGCGGTAGCCCAACTCCGGCTGGCCGCCTGACGGGGGATTGGGAACCAGGGCGATGGTAACTGAGGTGGTGGTGAGTCGCTCTGGGCTATCAACGGCGGCGTAGTCGGTGGGCAGGCGCGGGTTGCCGGGCTCCCAGTAGGGCATCTTGAAGTGGCGGCGAGAGAGAATGATGGCGGGATACGTTTCCCGGAGCCGGTGGAACATTCCCCGTAACTCGTCCTCAAAGGTGCAGACGGGGTGCAGGGCGTTCCCTCTAGGAGCATTGAGAACTTGGTAGCCGGTGATGGCCCCTTCCTTGTTGAAGTAGCAGTCCTGGGGGATAGG
Organism: Thermoflexia bacterium; assembly: GCA_011192175.1. Classification (GTDB taxonomy): domain Bacteria; phylum Chloroflexota; class Anaerolineae; order B4-G1; family SLSP01; genus G713. The sequence goes on along the minus strand of DUEJ01000016.1, from coordinate 15,221 downwards.
CGTCGCGCCCCAATCTGCGGGCCGCATGAAACGCGAGTTGGCTGTGGGCATTGACTCTTCTCCTCTCAGTTTATCAATGCCTATTCTACCACAGGTGGGGGAGTGGGGGGCTAGCGGGGAGGGGACGCAGATTAACGCAGATTTTTGATCTTGCCTGCGAAAACCGGCGTCCCTTCTTAAGTTTGGGGAGGTACCTAAGTGGATCACCCAAATTACATTGGCGTTTATACAGTTGAAAGGTCCCACTCTTCGTAAATCTTGGGCACATCATTGATCAGGCGTTGGGTGTAGGCTTCTTGCGGATGCAGAATCACCTCATCGGCGGTGCCACTTTCGACAAATTTCCCATGCTCCATAATGTACACGCTGTCAGAGACATAATACGCCAGGCCGATATCATGGGTGATGAAAATGATGGTCATCCCGATTTCTTTACGTAATTGCATCAGCATATCCAGGATGGTCGCGCGTGAACAGGCATCGATCATTGAGGTCGGCTCATCGGCCAACAAGATCTTGGGCTTCAGCAAAAAAATACGGGCAATCATCAAGCGTTGCATCTGTCCCCCGGAAAGCTCGAAGGGATACTTGTTGGTTAATTCCTCGAACTTTAAGTTGACAAAGCCACACGCTTCCGTCATCATCTCTACTTTTTTTGTGTGTGAAAATTTTCGACCGCCGCGCATGTTGATGCAGTCTAACAGTACAGAGTCAATCTTGTGAAAGATATTATACGAAGAGAACGGATCCTGAAAGATAGCCTGAATATTTTTCCAGTATTCCTTTTTCTTCTTGTGCGTACCGATATCGCGCTTTTTCCCCTGGAAATAAACCTCACCTTCGGTAGGATTGAGCAATCCTAAAAGCATCTTGGCTAACGTGGTCTTTCCGCTGCCCGATTCGCCCACAATTGAGACGATTTCGCCCTCGTAGAAACTAAAATCCACATGATCGACGGCTACCGTTTTCTGGCGGCCCAACCCAAACACCTTGGTAAGTTTTGAGCCGCGCAGGCATACTTTTCTTTCCTCAGCCATTTTGATAAGCCTCCCTCAGTTCTTCTTCCGAGAGGATGCAGCGATAAGCACGGCCACCTTTAAGCTCACGCAGGTTCACAGACATCGCCTTACATTCTGGCCGAACGTATTGGCAGCGTTCGGCAAACTGGCAGCCAGCCGGTGGGTTTTTAAGATTCGGCGGCACCCCAGGAATGGCCGTTAGTTTGACATCCCGCAGACCTTGTTCTGGTACAATGATCGAACCCATGAGACCTCGGGCATAAGGGTGGATTGAATCGAACACCACTTGTTCTGCGGTGCCCTTCTCCACAATCTGCCCTGCGTACATGACCATAATGTCATCGGTCACGTTGTAAAGCAAGGGCAGCTCGTGCGTAATAAAGATCATTGATTTGATAAGCTTCTTTTCCATCAAATCCCGCAGCATCTTGATGACCATCTTTTGTGTAGTGACATCGAGTGCGGAGGAAGGCTCATCAGCGATCAGTACTTTGGGAGAAAGTAACACAGATATCGCAATCACCGTGCGTTGTTTCATGCCGCCGGAAAGTTCAACGGGGTACTTTTGCAGTGTACTCTCTGGCAGTCCCAAGATCTCAAACAACTTTCTGGCACGCTCATAAATCTCTTTCTTGGTGACGTGAGATTCATGTGCATGAATCACATCCTCAATAAAGTGGATGATCTTTTGGGTGGGGTTGAGCGCGTTCATCGCGCTTTGGGGGATATAGGCAATTTCCTTACCCAATATCGATTTACGAACGTCATCAGGTTCCATTCCGGAAATATTTCGCCCATCAATGATAATCTCGCCGCTCGTATAGTGCAGCGGAGGGAAGTAATAACCCATCAGGCTGAGCGCGAGCGTTGACTTGCCACAGCCGGATTCTCCTGCAATTCCCAGCGATTTCCCTTCTTCGACTTTCAGAGAAACGTGGTCAACCGCGTAAATATTTTCCTGGAAGCGGGTGATATATTTTGTTGTCAGTTCCTTGACCTCTAACATCACTTTTGCCATATCAATCACCTAATCCCTTAATGCCGGGTTGAATACCTGGTCGAGACCTGTATTCATCAAATTCATCGAGAATGTAATCAGAGCGATGGTTACAAGCACAGGGAGGTACGCCCACCATTTTCCAAGTACCGGCGCCTGATAGATCATCGCCCAGTTCATCATCAAACCCAACGTTGGTACTTCCGTTGTTTTCGGTCCCAATCCCAGGATCGACAATCCGGCCTCCGCCAGGATACCCGAGGATATTTGCAAAATCAGCGCCATAACGACATAAGAAGCGACGTAAGGTAGAATATCGGCGAAAATGATATAAACGAGTGAGTGCCCTGATAGTTTCGATAGATTAACATGGTCGCGATTACGCAAAGAAATCACTTGCGCCCGCACGGCTCTGGCAGTCCATACCCAGGAGGTAAACCCAATCACCACGGCAACCGTGACAGCACCGCGTTTTTCCTGCCCAATGCTAAAGGAAATCAAAATCAACAACACAAAGCTGGGAATTACGGTAAAGAGATTCGTGATGAACATAATGCCGTCATCTACCAGGCCGCCGATATAACCCGACAGCAATCCCAGGGTCAAACCGATCAAGGTGGCCACGATACCGGCGACAAAACCAATCTGCAGCGATACCCGGGTGGCCGCAACCAGCTCCGTCAACACATCCCGCCCGAAATTATCGGTTCCCAGCGGTAACCTCCGTACATTCGCCACCTGGCCGATATTCACGTAATCAGATTGCGCGACGACATCCCCGGTCTCTTCTAAAGCGCCTGTGTCCGCGTTTTTTACTGCAATAATCGCCCCCTCTGTGGATAAAAGTCCTTTGAGCGAGGCATTGAGCCGAATATAGTAATTGCGCTTGGCATTGGTCATCCCGGCGATATTCGTTTGTGGGTCATAATGGTTCTCCCACTGCCTCAGGAGCTGTTCAGTGTTGCTGATATCAATCTCGTTCTCAGGAATCCCAGCTGCCACCAGCCATTCCTGCATGGCCAGGCGGTCATCGTCACTCAACTTGCTGGCAATGCGCTTGGCAGCGGCATGCTCCAGGTTAAGTATATATTTGGGGGAACCGAGGCTGTCATAAGCGTTCACATAGGTCCCCGGGGGGAAGAAAGTACCCTGACCGATGATCGCCAACGGAGCATCTTTTATAAGCAGCGGATAAACGATCACGATCAGCAGAACTGCCGCTAAAATTACAAAACCGACAATGAACTTGCCAGAGTGAAAGACTTGTTGAATTATATGTTTCATAACAATACACTCCCTTAATCAGCCTGCGCGGCTTTAATGCGCGGGTCAATGATACCGTAAAGGATTTCGATGATAAAGTTCGCGCTCAACACCATCACCGTGATGATCAAGGTAGAGGCTGAAATCAATGGATAATCCTGCCCCATGACCCCGTTCAAGAGTGTAAAACCAAGTCCTGGATAACTAAAAATGATCTCCGCTACCAGCGCGCCGCCGACCATAGTGCCGATGGATAACGCCAGACCGGTTATCTGCGGAAGCATGGCATTTCTAAACACATAGCCGATGATCTTGCGGTCTTTGATGCCCATGAAACGAGCGTACTTGACATAGTCAGCATTCAGCTCATAGATGGACATGGAGCGCATACCAATCGCCTGACCGCCGATGGAGATCAACACAATTGACCAGAATGGCAATTGATAATGGACAATCACAGACCAGATAAATTTCCAGCTAAAGTTGGGAATCAGATCAAACCCATATCCGCCCGAGGTGGGGAACCATTTTAATCCGACGCCAAAAATGACCAGCAGAATAATCGCCATGCCAAATGCCGGAAAGTTACTCACAAAAATACTGATGGGCATGATAATTTTATCAAAGCCCCCCTTGCGATAAGCCGCCAACGCGCCCAGCGTGTTCCCGATCAGCCAGCCAACGATGATCGCCGGGAATTGCAGACAGATGGTCCACCAGATAGAAGCGCCGAGAACGTCGGCCACCGTTCTGGTGTATTGGCTGAGTGAGAAACCAAAGTTGCCGTGCAGCACATTGTTCACATATATGAAGAACTGTTGGAGCAGGGGTTTGTTGGTGCCAAACAATTCCGTATATTGCTGGTAAATCGCCTGAACTCCGGTCGCATTGCTCATACCTTGAGCCATCCTTGATACGATGGCCGCCACAGGATCTCCCGGCATCAAGCGGGGCAGAATAAAGTTCAGTATGAAGGCGCAGACAAAGGTGATCAGGAACCAACTTAGCTTGTTAAGAAAATACTTGCGGTACCTTTCCAACGCAACACCTCCTGGTAGAGATTCAACAGCCATGTTCCGGGGTTGGCGGAACATGGCTGTTTTTTTATTGAACTAGTGTTTACGGGTTAACCAACGTCAGGTTATAGAGACCTGCGATACTCCAACCGTCAGTCAGGTCGAGCGGCGGGACGGGTGGGTTGGTTCCATCGTCCTGGTGCGGGAAGCCGGTCCAAACCGTCTCGTTCACAGTATGGAACGATTGAGGACGGTACATGAGCGTGAAGGAGGGAATATCGCTCAGGTAGATCTTGACCAGTTCCGTGTACATTTCCTTCAGTTTGGCGGGGTCGGACTCACTGGGGATCGCCTGGATCAAGGCATCGACGTCAGGATTGCTATACTGACCCCAGTTGCCGTTCCAGTTGCTCGCCATACCAATGAATTCCGAGCTGAGCATATTGCGGATACGTCCCCAAGGCATGGTGGGGCCGGCGCCGGCGCTCCACATCATGAAGATGTCATAACCCTCGGCGAGAGGCGCGTCTGATTTGGTGACGACGGTCTGATACACAGACCATTCAGGGTAGTTGGTCGTGATCTCAATGCCGATCTTTTTTCCGGCGGCAGCCACCACTTCAATCGCAGCCTGCCAATCGGACCAGCCATTGGGGCAAGTGGCTACATAGCTAAGCTTTTGGCCATTATATTCACGCCAGCCATCGCCATCGGTATCAACAATCCCGGCGTCATCGAGCAGTTTCTTGGCGCCCTCGATATCGTTGCCGGCCCACTGAAGGTCCTTGACAGCCTCGTGATCGTACAGAGCCTGCTCACCAGGGGTCGGATTCATCAGCGAGCGTGGGACCTGATCGAAGGTAGCCGATTGGTTGGTCATGGCGTTGGCAATGATGGTGGGATAGTCGACCGCAATGGCAATGGCCTTGCGCACCGCCAGCTGGTCCAAACCATAGGAATTCAGGTTGTAGAAGGCGGTCGGGAGGCTGGCGCCAATGCCATAAGGGGCCTCGGGCAGGTAGGTGGAGACGGGCAGCCCATAGTTGAGCCACAAAACCTGCACATTGGAGTTGAACTGCTGGCTGACATCCACTTCGCCTTGTGCCAAAGCAACAGAACCGGCGGCGTTATCCTTAAAGATCGTATGCGCCAGGTACTTGGGAGCCGGCAGTTTGCCCCACATGCTGGCATCCTGTCCCCAGTAGTTGTCATCACGAATGAGGACGACCTTCGTATCGTCAGTGAAGAATTTGTGATAGGGACCAGAGTAAACCACATCCTCTGCGGTGTCAGCCAATAACTCGGTGGCATCGCCACCGGTGCGCTCTTCCAGTGTTTGGGTCCAGGCTTTCTGGATAACATAGTTGTTGCTCACGTAAGCGGCAACCATCAGTGGATTGACAGCTTTGCCATTTTCGTCTAGTTTGGCCTTGACCACCACCGTCTGGGAGTCAAGCGCTTCAATAGTATCAATGTAATCCGCGTTGCTGGCGCCGGTAGGGGTGTTGTACTTGACATGGGTGGCCCAGGTATAAGCGACATCCTCAGCGGTCACCGGGGTGCCATCGCTCCACTTTGCGGCTTCTTTGATCTTGAAGGTGATCTCGGTACGCGCATCGTTCCACGTATAGTCGCCATCAGCCAGCAAAGGATAGACCTGGCCATCAAGCATGTTGTACAAATACGGGGTCTCGAACATAGTGACGCGGGCGCTGTCCTGCTGGCTAATAGCCATCGCATTATTGTTGCTGCTGGAGTAAGGATTCCAACCCACAACCGCGCCCCACTGTTGACCATTGAAGTACAGGGTCTCATTGCGAGGCAGTGAAGCAGCCACATCAGCCGGGGCAACTGCCTCTGCAGTTGGCTCTGCAGTTGGCGCTTCCGTCGGGGCTTCGGTCGGGGCCTCAGTTGCTTCCTCGGTCGGTTCTGCGGTTGCGGGAGCTTCCGTGGGAGCCCCACAAGCAGAAAGGAACAGAGCCAAAATTGTCAGGCTGCTAAGCAGCCACCAAAGGGTTTTGTGTTTCATGATTATTCATCCTCCTGATAGGTTTAGTTATTGTCTAGAATGTACTACACAACACAACGAACACACTTTGTGTCAACACACTTTGTTTTAGTTCACCTCCTTTTTTACGTCATGCTGGCCTGCACTTGCCTGAGCGAACTGTGGTACAGACGGATCAACTATCCTTTGCCGCTCACGACGATGCCTGGGTAGCTCAAGTAAATGCTGCCGAAACGTTATGCTGGCTAGAATGCATCGACCAAGCTCCGAACGCGGAGCGCGTTGCGCACACGTTCAACCGTCCAACCATCCAGCACGGGGATTTGCACCGTCACGGCGCGCTTTGCTGGAATGTCGAAGTAGTTGTCGCTGAAGACAACGTCTTCTCCCGGCACGCTCAGCCAGACGAAGCGTGCCAACCGTTGCGCCGAGAGCGTGATCGCAAACGCGGTCGCAGTCTCCGCCACCTCGATGCGCAGCTCCGGCTTCTCCAGGGTAAGATGCTTGTTGGGAACAAAGGGCAGCACGTCCAGGCTCAGGCGCTCGTTCCCGTGGAACAGCGCGTAGACCAACACCACCTTGCGGCGATTCTCCGGTGTCACCTGCGCTGAAAAGTCCAGTGCGCAGACCTGCACCGCGTCCAGCGCCGAGACGGAGATCTTCTCCTCTCCTTCCCGCAGCACCTCGCCGCTCAACGTCTCCAACGACCAGCGCACCGTGCCGTCCCACGCCTCGGTCAAATCGTTGGTGACGTAGAGCGTGGCGAGCGGCGCATCCGCTTGGCGTACCGGCTTCCCAATCTGCAGCAGCTCCTCGATGGCCTCGCTGCTCGTCGTGCGCTCGCCGGTGTTGACAACCTCACCGTCGGGCGTTTTCACCGTCCATGCGATGGTGCGCTGTCCGGCGTGCGGATCCGCGACCGGATGCGGACCAACGTCGGGGCCGCAGTCCTCGGCGGAAAGGTGTACCGGTGCGTAGAAACGGCGCGCAGCATAGTGCAGCGCCTTCCAGCGCCCGTAGTAATCCAGGCTCGCCCAAGATGCCACGGGCCAACAGTCATTAAGCTGCCAGTAGAGCGTCCCGCTGGTGCAGGCCTTGCTCCGTCGCCAGAACTCCACCCCCGTGCGCACCGCCTCTGCCTGCAAAATCTGCGTCAAGTAGACCAGGGAGGGAAAATCCTTGGGCATACGGAAATGATCGGTCAGATACTTGATGATCTTCCCGTTCCCCGCGTCGTTGCGTTGGTGATGTTCCATGATATACGAGGTCATATTCCAATCCGCCTCGTCGGCATACGTCCGCACCGTTTCCAACGGCGGCAGCGACTGGAAACCAAACTCGCTTACAAAACGAGAGGGATGGTCGCGGTACGCCTGGAACGGGAGATTGCCATGCCAAACCTCCCAATTATGCGTGTCCCCCCTATGCGTCGCATTCGGCGTCACGAAGCGCAAATTCGAGGAAGGCGAACTGGGCCAGTACGGCGTATCGGGGTCTTCCTGCGCGCACAGGCCCGGCAGCAGCTCGTGGAACATCCGGTCGTAGGCTTCCTTGTAGGGCTGGTGCTGCGGCTGATTCCAACCCCACGAATCCCACCCCCATTCCATCTCATTGTTGCCACACCACAGCGCCAGGCTGGCGCGGTGGCGCAGCCGGCGGAGATTCTCGAGCGCCTCCATTCGCACATTCTCAAAGAACGCCTCGGTAGTGGGATAAATACTGCACGCGAAGATAAAGTCCTGCCAGACCAGCAGACCGTACCGGTCACAGAGATCGTAGAAGCGCTCCTCCTCGTAGAAACCGCCACCCCAGACACGCAGCATATTCATGTGTGCATCGGCGGCACTGCGGAGCAGCTGCTCCAGCTGCGCTGCGGTGATGCGGCTGGGGAAAGAATCGGCGGGGATCCAGTTGGCGCCTTTCGCAAAAATCGGCACGCCGTTGACCACAAATGTAAAGGATGTGCCGAAATCATCCGGTTCCTGGCGGAGCTCCAGCGTGCGCAGGCCGAGCTGGAACGTCCGCTGGTCGCGGATCACATCGCCTTCGTTCAGCGCGACTGTGATGTCGTAGAGCGGCTGCGCGCCGTCCCCGTTGGGCCACCACAACTGCGGGTTCTCCACGTCGAGCGCCAACGTCGCTGCATCTTCCGCTACCGGCGCCTCAACGGTCTGCGTCTCGCCGGTCGGCGCAGTCAAAGTCAGCACCGCCCGCAGCGCGACGTCCTGCCAACGCTCCACCGCCAGATCGGCGCTGACGGTCACCTTGCCGTCAACGTGCTGCTGTCGCAGATGCACATCGTCGAAGCGGGCGCTGGAGTACCCCTCCAGGCGCACCTCCTTCCAAATCCCCACCGGCGGCAATTTGGGACCCCAGTCCCAGCCGAACTGACAGGGCGCTTTACGGATGTGGGGCGCGCCCGCGAGCGAGTGCGTGGGGCCGAGCAATGGCTCCTCCGCCTGTTTCTCGCGGATATAGGCACTCGGGCCATGGAGCAGGACGCGTACCTCATTCTCGCCCTCGCGCAGCAGCGTCCGCACCTCCCACGCATACCGGCGGAACATATTCTCGGTGCTGCCCAGCGATACATCGTTGCAGAAAACCTGGGCCAGCGTATCTAACCCCTCACAGACCAACCAGACTTGCTCTTCCGCCAGGTCCTCCGGGGTAACCGCAAAAACGAGGCGATATTCCCAATCCCGCTCGGCGATCCATTGCACCTCCAACTCCTGATCAGCAACAAAAGGATCAGGAATCTGTCCCAGCGCAAGCAGCGCCGTCTGCACCGAACCTGGAACGCCAGCCGGCATCCAGGCCTCCGTACCAACTTCACGCACAAACGAACATTGGGGTTTAGCGGCGAAGGTCATAATTCCTCCCGTAATGCTTCCAAGTAAAGTTAAAAACAATTACCTTTTCTTATCCTGGGGGCGCTAGGTGCGCACCACAAGATTCACGCACCACCAGTTCCGTATCCATCAGAATGTGACGCGGGGGATAGGGGCCTCGCGCGATAATATCCAACAACAACTCTACAGCTTTTCGGCCGAATTGCGAAATGGGCTGTTTGATGGTAGTCAACGGGGGCGTAGCTTGAAAAGCAGGGACCAGATCGTCAAAACCAACGATGGCGATATCTTCCGGTACGTGTAACCCCGCCTCGGAGATAGCGTCCAGAGCTCCCAGGGCCATCGTATCGGAAGCAATGAAGACCGCATCTGGCTGGTGGGGCAGCAATTGTTGCATAACCTGATAGCCCCCTTCTCTGGTGAAGTTTCCTTCCACAATAAACGCAGGGTCGCTGGGACAATCACGTTCTTGGAGTACCTGGTGGTATCCTGCCAGCCGATCAATGCCTGCAGTAGTAGTCAAGGCCCCGGTTATCGTGGCTACCCGCTGATGGCCCGTTGCGAAAAGGTGCGCAACGGCCTTACGCGCCCCGGCCACGTTATCCACGTCCAGATAGCTGACGTCCGGTACATCCTTAGGCCGCCCGATGACCAACACTGGGAAATCCTCTTGCATTAGCCGCGCGGTGAGGCTATCCTTGATCTCTCCCACTTGCAGGATAATGCCATCAAGCAAGCCCTGTCTTGATATGCGGGGATAGAGTTGTTCCTCATCAGCTTCGCTTTCAAAGAGAAACAGCGCGAGGGTGTAGTCGTAATAATTGCAGGTTTTAGCAATGCTTTGGATCAGGATGGGGAAATAGGGATCTTCAAAGAAGGCATGCGTGCTGCGCGGAATCACCAGCCCCATAATTTCGGAGCGTTGCATGGCTAATGAGCGGGCGACGGGATTAAGGCGATAGCCAGTGGCTTCTACTACGCGCATCACGCGCTGCCGTAGCTCTGGGCGCACGTGGGGACGATTATTGATGACGCGGGACGCAGTGGTGCGGGAAACACCCGCTTTCTCGGCAATCTCGTCTAGAGTTAGTTTTTCATCAGCCATGGGAACTAAGCCTCTTCACTAACCGACAAAATCTTGGTGGCATCCTGGACTTGGAAGCGCTTCCAAATCTTTCTGAAGTATAAATGATTTTCAGTGGCTTGTCAAGAGGGAGGGGGCGTTTCAGCAGGGCAATCGCATATGGAAAATCAACTCCATTTTGAGGGTCAGAAACACTGCTTGGCTGAAGATTTTACCCCACTGAGGGCCTGTTTTCGGGGTGTTTTCAGGGACAGCGTCCCCAGAAACGGCTAAATGCGATTGCCCTGGGCGTTTCAGAATTAAGACGAGTTTTTACAGCGGGCGCGTTGCTACTCCGCGCCCCGGAGACGGGGCGCGGAGTATAGCTGGGGGCGGCGGGCTTTGCGCCGGCCCACCTCTTCCACATATTCTAGGGATTGATGGCGGAAGTAAGTGTTGTAGAGTTCGGCGTAATGTCCACCCTGCGCCATGAGCGTCTCGTGATTGCCCTCTTCGATGATGCGGCCGGCTTGCAGCACAATGATCCGATCCACGGCGCGGATGGTGGAGAGGCGGTGCGCGATGAGGATGGAGGTGCTGCGCGCCAGAATTAGCGCCGTCGCCGCTTGGATTTGCATCTCGGTGAAGGGGTCAATGCTGGCTGTGGCCTCATCTAAGATGACGACGGCCGGCTCTTGCACCAGTACTCGCATCAGGGCGACGAGCTGCCGCTGACCTAGGGAGAGTTTGCTGCCGCGTTCGCCCACGCCGGTTTGGAGACCGTGGGGGAGGGCGGTTAACCATTCTCCATTCCCAATGTGGCGCGCCATGTTTTCCACTGCCGTGGCCGTGATCTCTGGGCGTCCGTAGCGGATGTTATCCAGCACCGTGCCGTTGAAGAGGAAGGGGATCTGTGAGACGCTCCCAATCTGTCGGCGGTACTGGTGTAGGTCGAAGGTGCGGATGTCGCGCCCATCAACTAGAATTTGCCCTCGCTGGAATTCGTAGAAGCGGACGAGCAGCTTGGCGAGACTGCTCTTGCCTGCGCCAGTATGTCCTACTAAAGCTACGCTCTCCCCCGGTTGGATGTGGAGGGAGAAGTTCTCTAAGACTTGTTCCTGCTCGGTGTAGCGGAAATTCACCTGCTCGAAGATGATCTCGCCTTGCAGCTCGCGCACCGGTTCGCAGGCTTGCTGTTGGACGGCGGGTTGCGCGTCGATGAGGGCGAAGACGCGCTCGGCGGCGGAAAGCCCGCCCTGGATCTGGCTCCAGAAGGCGGAGAGGTTGAGCATGGGGAACCAGAAACGATCCAGGCTGGAGATGAAGAGGTACCAATTGCCGATGGTGATGGTGCCTACCGTGGCCGGCAAACCGCCGTAGTAAACCAGGATGGCGGTGCCGATGCCGGAGAGGGCGTTGAGCGCGGGGAACATGCTGGAGAGCGAGTAGCCGCGCCAGAGGTTTACCCGGTAGGATTGCTCGTTGACCACGTTGAATTCCGCGTAAATAGCGGCCTCCTGCCGGAAATTCTTGGCGACGCTGATGCCGGTCACGGCTTCTTGGATGGCCGCGTTGACTTTCGCCAACACCCGGAAGCCTTTGCGCGTTACTTTGCGGGCTAACTTGCGGAAACTCCAGGCGGTCAACATGACGACGGGAGCCATGCCTAAGAGTAATAAGGTGAGCCGCCAAGAGATGGTGAAGAGGTAGCCGGTCAAGATGATAACCTGTAAACCTTGCCCGATGAGATCTGAGACCATCTGCACTACATTGGTGAACTCCTCCGTGTCCGTGGTGATGCGGCTGATAATCTGTCCGGAGCGGAATTCATCAAAGAAGGAGAGGTCATGACTGATGGAGGCCGCGAAAGCATCGGTGCGCAGCGTGGTCATCATATCGGCGATGATACGGGCGATGGTGCGGCGCCGCCACCAGTTCCCGCCCCAGTTGAGGATGCCGTAGCCGAGCATGAAGAGCACTAGGCCCAAGATCACGTCCAAGCGTTGGCGGTCAATGATTAGCGAATCCAGCGCGCGCGCGATCAACACCGGTTGGAGAGCGGCGCTGGCAGAGAGCAACGCCGTTAAACCTCCCGCGCCCAGTAATTTTTTGCCGTGGGGTTTGAAGTATTGTGCTAACCGCAGACCGAGCTCGCGGTCACTGTATTCGCGGTCGTAAGATTCACGATCTAAGCCGTGGAAAAAGCCCATGGGAACTCCGGATTAGTAAACGGTAAATAGTAAACGATAAATAGGGGGGGGCGGTAGGCAGTAGACGGAGTTATTGGCTACGGCTAGGTTGGCCGGTTTCCCGACCGAGCCTGGCGAATACCCTTGCCAGACGGCTCTGGGCCGTGGGAATTCGCGGCTACCCTTGCGAAGTCCACCTGCGTGGACTGGTCGGCGCAGGCCGACTTCGTACCCGTTGGCGCGATTTCAACCGCCAGCTTCCGGAGAATCTCAGCTCCCCTTTGTCATTCCGAGCTATGCATGGCACATTCGCGCCACTCATTGTGCAAGAAACGGAATTTGTTTCTTAGTAGCCAGCACCAGGCGTTGTGTGCCTGGTACGCAGCGAGCAATCTCCCATTTCCGCCACTACCCTCCCCATAGATGCTGGAGATTCCTCGCTGCCCGGCAGTCGCGTTGTTCCTTCTGGTTGCTCGGAATGACAGCGTAACTTTGGTGTCATTATTGCCTTGTCACTGCCTAACTATCCTCTCTCCCCTAACTACTAACTTTTGACCTTTGACTATCGACTTTTGACTATTATCATCACTTATACCGCGCAAAAATATCCCGGTACGCTTCCGAACTGCGCAGCAACTCCTCGTGAGTGCCGCTGGCGACGATCTGGCCCTGGCGCAGCACTAGGATTTGATCGGCCCAGCGGATCTGGGAGAGCCGGTGGGTGATGAGGAAGGTGGTGCGATTAGCCGCGGCGCGCTCAATGGCGCGTTGGATGTGGTCTTCAGTCTCGCTATCAATAGCGCTGGTCGCGTCATCCAAGATGAGAATGGCCGGATCGGTGAGGAAAGCGCGGGCTAAGGCGATCCGCTGCCGTTGCCCGCCGGATAACGTCGTGCCGCGTTCCCCGATGACGGTGGCGTACCCCGCGCTGAAATTCATGATAAACTCATCCGCTTGTGCGGCTTGCGCGGCCGCGATGATCTCCTCCTCTCCGGCTTCAGGGCAGCCAAAGGCGATATTTTCCGCGATAGTGCGTGAGAAGAGATAGAGGTCTTGTTCGATGATGGATATCTGGCGGCGCAACGCTGCCAAATTCCAATCCTGTACCTTGACGCCATCAATGCGCACCGCCCCTCTCTGTACATCATAGATGCGGTTGAGCAACTTAGCAATGGTGGATTTTCCTGAGCCTGTCTGCCCCACAATCGCGACGGTCTGGCCCGGCTCCACGCGGAAGCTGATATTGGTCAGCGTGGCCTTTGCGGCTGCCGCGTAATGGAAGGTTACTTGGTCAAAGGCAACCGCTCCGCGCAGCGGTTGCTGATAACCGTTCTCATTCTGGTCCAGGTCGCTGCGCGCGTTGAGCAGTTCCAGGATGCGCCGGGCGCTGGCGAGGCCCGCAGCCACTCTTGAGTAGGCGAACTGCGCCGCCCAGGTGGGAAAACCGAAGAGGAGTAATAAACCGTTAAAGGCCAACACCTCCCCGACATCAATGGCGCCACTGCGCAGCAACCAGAGACTGTGGCCCATGCCGGCGGCTTGCAATAAACCTAACATCAGGAGCGGTAAAAACCGCGCTTCGATCTCCGCTTGGGCGACGTAAGCTCGCCGCCATTTGTTGATGGTGCGCCGGAAGCGGGAGGTCTCATACTCTTCTTGTGCGGCCCCCTTGACAGTCTCAATACCCTCAATGGCCTCTGCCAGCGCGGTGTTGACGTTCCCGAACTCGTGGCGTACCATTTCTGTGACCGGCCGCAGTTGGCGCAGGTAATCGCGCACCACAAACCCGTAGGCGGTCAAGTAGATCAGCGGGACGAGGAGCAGCTGGGGATGGATAGCGGGGGCCATCAAGAGCGGCATCAAGATGAAGTTGGCCGAGCCGATGACCAGATTGAGGCCCGGATTGAACAGCAAGTTGATCTGCCGGACATCGTTGGTGGCGCGGGCCATCAGATCGCCGGTGGGATGGGAATCGTGGAAAGACATGCTCTTACCGATCAAGCTCAAGTAGAGCTCTTGGCGGATATCCCGCTCAATCCGCTGGCATAACGTCTCGCTGGAGAGATTGCGCGCCAGCTGCAAGATCAGCCCGCGCGCTACCTGAGAGATGACGATAATCCAGGCGATCCGTTGTAGGCCGCTCAAATCTGGCGGTGTGGCCTGGATGGCCTGGTAAGCTCTCCCAATCAGCAAGGGGACGAGTGCGGCTAGCCCCGCGTTCCCCGCGGCGCCGCCGAGAACCCCCAAGATCATAAGCGGTTGGCGGCGTGCGTGAGAAAAGAGCCATCTCCCCGGCCCCGCGTGGTTGGCTTGCCAATTTTGCTCGATGGTGAACTCACTGCTATTTGACATCTCTGCTCCCGGCTAAAAAGTAAGGGACGCTAACCATTTTACTGTGAAAGAAAGCCCCGTCAATAGTGATTTAGGGTGAGAAAATGGCGCTCTGTTTGCTGCCCCGCATCCGGGCGACTGGCAAAATTTTGGCAATCCATTATAATATGACTCGTCTTAAGAGCTGAGTATTGGGGCGTGGCCAAATGGTAAGGCAACGGACTTTGAATCCGCGTACTGTAGGTTCGACTCCTACCGCCCCAGCCTAGTAAAAGCGACCCACTTGGTGAGTCGCTTTTTTTGTATTCAGCAGCGCGTTCTCGAACCCTAGGCAAGGTTTTGCAGTATGTAATGCGGAGGTATGATGAGAGCCGAGAAAATTGATGACACGCTGTTACGCACTCGCCGCCGGCGAGCTGCTGTGAAGCGCATTCTCTGGATTGTGTTGGCCGCGAGCTTATTCTGTTGCTTTATCTCTGGCTTGTT
>DUEJ01000159.1 GCA_011192175.1 Thermoflexia bacterium | reverse complement strand
TGGCCGGCTTGACCAATCATCGTATTCGGAACCAGTTGGCTCAGCATGTTACCGTCTAACCTAGACTTAAAAAATCTGTGGCAGGGTGGCAAACTGGAAACTCCCCTTATCATGCAACAGGTCTAATGTCTACGCTTCAACGATCCCCCGGTAATGGCTTACGCTGGAGCGCAGTCCTCACCTAGCTCCCCCCGCTGCTTGCAGATTACCGGAGGCCAGGCCGTCGCGCTACGGCTCCACCGTGGGCGTAATCAGTTCTGGCGGGACTGGTTCGAGCCAAGTGATCCAACGTTTTAAGAGCCACCCCTCAATTTTGAGAGCTTCCACATTAGAAAACACCACCCGCACTTTACACCAATCGCCATATTGTCCCAGTATCTCAACCGGCGCGCCTAAGGGAGCTACCAGGCTGGTAAGCTCCCCTTCCGGGGTATCTCGCAGATAAACGCTACCGATTATTACCCCGGAGAAAGGTGAAGGGGTGGGAGTGGCAGTGGGTAGAACCGTAGCTGTAGGCGTGGCGGTGAGAGCCGTAGTGGGCGTCGCCGTGGGAGTAGCTGTAGCAGTGGATGTAGGAGTAGGAGTAGGAGTAGGAGTAGGAGTTGCTGTGGGAGTAGAGGTACAGGTGGGCGTCACGGTAGCTGTTGCGGTAATGGGAAGAGGCGGTAGCGCTAGCTGTTTTAAGGTGTGCTCAACGTGCCAGCCCCATCCGCCGCAGAGCAAGAAGGGGGGCAACAAGATAAACAGGAACGCCGCAATGATGATCAAACGTTGCGAGCGGGTCAAATTTTTTGAATAGCTACTAGATTTGAAAGAAAATTGTTCCGTGAGGACCCCTCGAACTTTCTGTAGCAGCTCTTCATCGGAGCCATCAAAATTTTTTAGCTGTTTGTAGTTATTTTCATGGAGAAGTACCAAAATTTCCCGCAAGCGTTCACGGAAACCGCGCGCCGGCACGCCACTCACCACCACGGCTAAGTAAGCTGCGCCGCCGCCCTCCAGGATGATTTCCTTCCCTTCATACGCTATCGTAGCTAGCTCCCCGCCAGCACCTTCTCCAAAGGCTTCTCTGGCAAAATCTCGAATAGCGGTCAGCATCCCACTGACCAAATCGCGGTCGGAGGATTGCACCGAGGGATCATTTGAAAGGTGCGTAATCAACAACCCGCTCTCGCGCTGGATTAGGAAGATTTCCTGCACCTGAGAAAGCAGCGATTCCCGTAGCCGGCACTCAGCTTCGGATACTCCATGTAGCCAGCCTATTTTACGTTGCCACCAACTACGTACTTGAATTTTTTCACGGATCTGCGCGTCTACCGTCCGAGCTAGCTCTTGAACAGCCTCGGTGATGGCCAAATTTATCATGCGCCCAATGACCGGATAGAGGGCATCAATGATATCCTCGCGTGCATGATAGACTTGACGTCGCAATGCCTCCCCTATCACGGGTGACAATGCTTCGGCAACTTCATCACTAGCTTGTACAATCTGCTGGGTTAAAATATCACCGATGACGGGACTAACCCTAGCCACTAGCGCTTCCGGTTCAAGCAGCAGATTTCTTAGCGTCTCAAGTTGATCTGAGTCTGTCTTGTTTTCGTCATGCTCCAACATAAATATCTTCTCTTATCTTAACCAGAAGGTGGGTTAGCAATCGATTTATTTTTTCCGTGCTAATCCGTGGTTAATTTTAACTCGACCCCGCAAATTCCCGCAGAGCCATTATTGAGAAGTCCCTAGACTTTCCAGTAAGCCGCTTACATTGCTTCCGGTGCGTAGGCGGGTAGCTATTTCGATGAGCATTGATGCTAGGGCCTTGCGGTCGGTCTTCTGATCGCCTAGCCGATCCACAGATTGCCATAAATCATCTCGCAATTGATCATCAGTTTGACGCATCTCCCGTTTGGTAGCCTCCAATTTGCGTTCTAACTGCTCTCGAGATTCGTATAAAGTACGTTTAAGGGCTTTTAATTCTTGCTCTTGCCGAGAGAAAGAGTGACTTATTCTCTCCAGGTCACCTTTGAATTCCTGAGTCACCTCTTCTAACTGCCGTGCCCGCGCCAGTACTTGTTGGGGAAGAGGAAGCTGAGACTGACAATGCTCTATTTTTTCGCCTAATTCTCTGTTACTGCGTTGCATGTCATGTTCCAGCGTCTCGACTCGCTGTGTCTGGGATTTCTCGAAATCACTAACGGTGTCGTTAATCTGACGCAGATCGTTGAGCATCCGGTCTAATTCTCGCCGTTGATCTGCGAAGCGCCGTTCATAGGCTTCCATCTGGGGACCGAAAATAATTTGACGCAAGCGGTCAGCTTCGGCTGCGGTTCCACCAAAAAGAGGTTCATTGGTTCCCATAATAACCTCTCTGATTTTGCTGATACCTGCCTCTGATTCAGTTTGTCGGGGTTGCTTATTTACTATCGTTTGTGATTTTCCATGTGGTTGGGCCATCCTAGACCTCCTAGTACCTGACTTACTCGGTGAACTCAACGTTTCCATACATGCGATTATACGATAAATTGGTTGGGATGCTATCCCTAGTTTACCACCAGCGACCCTCTGTGATCTCCACCCCCCACTCCGTCAACCGCTCGCAAACCTTCTCCCAATTCTTCTCCTGGATCACGGCAACGTCGCTCTTCTGTTTGTGCAGCGGTCGCAGCCAGCGGCTCAATCCGCGATCCGCCCGGCGCAATTCAGCTAACGTCGCGGCGTTCTTCAGACGCAACAACCGCACCTGCGCCGTCTGCGCATCGCCAAAATGATTCCCCCACGCCTTGAGCCGTTGCTCCCAGGCGGGGGGCAACGGCGTTCCGGTCATGCACGTAAGCAGCCCGCAAATCTCCGGTACCCCTTGCCCGGCGACGATCGCTGCATGTACGCTCTCTGGCGTGAGTTGCCAGCCAGATTCCGTTCTCTCCGCCACCCGGCAGATACTCCCTGTCACGTAGAGGCTGGGCAGCGGCGCCCGCGAGTGTAATATCTCCGCCTGCCAGTGCAAGCTCTGTGGCAAATCCTTCTCCGGCCCTTGCGAGAGCGCGGGCAATATCTTCTGAGAACGTAAGGCCAACTTGACCTGTTTGGCATGGCGACTGTAGAGCCAGGCGGTGCAGTTATCAACCGGATGGAGGATTTTAGCCAGCCGGGGCAGAGCGAGGAGCGTAGTCAACAGTTCCGCTTGATCCACCTGCACCACCAAGACATCCTGATGAATAATGATCCGCTCATGTTGCGCGCCCCACTCCTGCAACGAGCGGCGCACATTCTGAGAAATCGGCTGCGAGGTCGCCGTTTCCAGATAGGAGATAACCCCGCGCACAGTTTGACCTCTCTGCAACGCGCGGTAGATACTCCCCTTAGTCACGCGGTAGGAGACCGCGGCCGGTTGGACCTTCTCGCGCTCAGCGAGCTGCTCTATCTCGGCCAACGTTTTCAATGGAACCGGGCCCAGCGCCAAGAGATGGAAATCGGGCTGCAAGACGATCTGGCCAGACTCTTCCGCTCCCCCGTAAGGACGTTGGGCAAAGAGCGCCGCTGCCAGCGGAGAGAGACGCCAGGCACTAGGCCGCGCAGACTCTTGCTGGCTATAACCCAACTCCACCACACCAATTTCATGCAACCGGCCAAAAAGCTGGTGCAGTAAATCCTGCTCCAACTGCACCAGAGCCTGCTTTAACTCCGTCTCCCGTTCCGTGCCCGAACCCCGCCAGCTGTATTGTGCAGCATTCCGAAAAAGACGCCTGACAGCCTCCACTGAAAAAGCAAAGTGCCCCGATTGGCCGCCATTCAACAAAGTTAAACTGGTAGCGAAGAGCACCCAGCCGACGCCGGCCAGTTCCTCCAAGAATTCCACCACCCTTTTGAACAAATACGCCGGCGAATAAGGCTCAGGAGTATTATAATAACCCCACTGAGTAGCATTTACCGCCCGTAAATCAAGTTCCAGGCTCAACCCGCGGCCGACAATGGTATCTAATACTTTGCGCAGTTGCGCAGTCGGCTTTTGCTGCCAGAAAGCGCCCGTCGCTGCCGATTCGGGAACAACAATGGCCTTACCTTGATCATGCACCAGCCGCATCCAGCTGAGAAAAGACGCCGCTTCTCTGAGCTCCGCCTCCTTTTCCGCTGTCAGTTCCATGCCCATACTCCTGGCAATCCGGCTAACATCACGTTTGTAGAGGCCCCCGGCCTTGCGCGCCGTCCCCGGCTGACGGCGTAGTTCGGCCCAGACAAAGAAGATCTGGCGCAGGAAGTCCTCTGGATCAACTACTGCTATTCGCGCCGGGGGGCGGCAACTATATTTGCTCAAATCAGGCGGGGGGATGGAGAGCAGCTCGCGGGGCAGAACGCGCAGCACTTCAGCCGGAATAACCAGCTTCCCCAGTGGGGAAAAGGTATGCAAGTTACTGCCCCCGCTACTATTGATATTTAAGACCAAGCCCTGCGCCAGGAGCACTTTGATCTCCGTGGTTAGCAGAGGCAGCCGGGGTTTCTGCTCCTCGCCTTCCGTAGTTGGCAAGCGTACCAAACTTCCCAGCACCAGCGGTTTGATCAGATCAAACATCTGGGCGTTCCCTCCCGCTTGGATGAGTAGCGCCAGGATTGCCTGTTGCGCCTCGGTCAGAGAGCCGATCAACTTACGAGAAGCTGCTCGTTGAGGGATTTTTTGGCTCAGCCGTTTGACGGCCCAAGCCTTTAAGACCTTCTTACGTTCCTGGTATAAGCCATACTCTCTGGCGATAATTTGCAAATCACCCCAACGATATAGGTTCAAAGCAATGAGTAACGGTTCCATTTAATTATCTTCCACCTTCATTTTACGTATAACCTTGACTTTACCGCGAAAAGATAGCTTGCCGCCAAGGCGCTAAGACACTAAGAAAAAAAATTAGTTTTAGGTTGAAAATACTTGACTCCCAAAGACCTCCGAGGTTTATAAGCTGGTCAAATTACCGTCAAAACCTCGGAGGTCTGAAAGTTTACAAATATTTAATTTTCAAATCTTTGCGCCTTCGCGCCTTAGCGGTAAAACGCTTGGTTTTTTCAGCGGAGTCAACCGGATACCTTTACCGCTACAACTGGCGACTGCTCACTCTATCCCCCCAACACCTTAGGCAAATACCCTTTCTCTTCCATCTCTCCCACAATCTCCGCGCTCCTTTCTGAACGCAGGAGGACTACTCGGGAGTTGATCATCCCCAAGATCGCGTCCTGAAATTTGGGGAGCGCAGCCTGGAGTTCCTGAAGCGCGAACTTGTCCTCTGTGACTAAGATAGTCTGGCCGGGATACAAACGGACGTGCCCGTACCGTTCCCACCACTGTTGCCACCAAGCCCGTAAAGGTGACGGCGGGACGGCCCCCGCCGCCGCCTCCCAGTCCGCCACTAAATCGGCCAGAGTTACTCCTTGCTCAAAAAGCGCGTGTAAGCGCTCTTCAGCGGGGCGATAGCGGAGGGTTTCCGCGCCTACCCCTTGCGGTTCGGCCCAGCGTTGTACATGTCCCAGCAAGACCGGCGGCGCCGGCAGCTGGAGCTGCAACGTTTTTGTCTGGGCGTCCCATTGCACCCCCGATTCTCCAGACCAAGTAAATTCCGGCAGCGGGAATGTCTCCAATCGCCGCCAGAGGAGGTCTTGCAAGTGTTGCAGGCGGAAGTTTAGCAGCGCCCCATCCGCGGCAAATTCCAAATCCACCAAACCCAGCCAATGCAGCGGGCCGCGTAAAAGCGTGTGCAGATAGAGTTGCAAAAACCATTCCTTGTTCCCCCGGCGATCCCCATAAGATAAAAGCCCCTGGTCAAAAAAATACTCCGGGGGAAGATATCGCGTGAGCATCTCCGCGACCTTAGCCACCGACAACCAACGCTCTTGCGGCAACGCGGCGAGGAAACAGAGGAAGGCGGAACGTAATATCCGAATCAAGCCGGCTAGCTCCTGCTGGTAATCAATACTCATGCTGGAGGTCCCTGAATAGGTCCAGGTAGCCCGCACCTGTCCCTCCCGCCAGCGCGGCCAGAAGACTTGCCAATCCAATATCTCTTCAAAGGAGTGCAACAACACCGCCAGCTGTTTACCGGGGGCCAAGGAGAAAAATTGCCGCTCGTATTGCGGTTCCAAAGTTACCGGAGAGCCAGGGCGTAGAATGCGCGCCGCGACCAAAAGGTGATAGAAGAACTCCACGCCGTCCTGGGGCAAGGACAAGGCAGCCATCCAGCTATCCAGCGACGCCCCTACCAGGGCCGGGGCCGGAGGCAACATCTTCAATACCAGAGGCTTATTGGGATTTATGGCGGTACGCTGCATTCCCAGTTTCACTACGCTAGCGGGCGCCGGCAACCCACCCCGGAGGAGATAGTTTAACGGCCAGATTTGCGCATTGTACTGATATTGCGTACTTAACTGCACGTCGCCTCCGCGTACCAATCCTAAAACTTGTTGGATACGGGTCAGGACACGCTGGGGAGCAGCCACTTCCCGGCGCGCGGCCGGCTCAGTGGCCTCCCAATCATGGGGAAAATGGAGCGGCGCCGGCGGCGCGGTGTAGAGATTCGGCAAGAGCAATTTGTCCGGTCGCCGAAGAAGTAAGCCGGCTTCTTCCAACTCGCGATAGTATTCTTGCATTGGCCGGGGCGGAGCGTGTAAAACATATAAGTTCTCTCTGGGGCGGGGTAAAGAGAAACTCACCAGCATGGCCAGATAAATTTCCCGCGTATCTGCCGAGAGAGCTTGCTGGGCCGCCTGTAAACGCTCCGCATCCAAGAAGGATTCCGCTAACTGTTGCGCCAGAGCGGCCCGAGAGCGGCCGTAAGGTTTCGTCCCCGTCGCGCTGATGTAATCGCGTATCACCGCGACCGGCCACTGTTCTGCTGCGATCAATTCTCGCAGGGCGGCGTAATTGGGGCCGGGAGCTTCCAATTGTACCCAACTGGGAGGCGTTGTTACAGATTGGGTAGCAGGCGGGTTGACTTCCTGGTATCCTAATTCTGGAGTGGCCTTACTTAACCGGCGGGTACGCCAATTTTTTGCTTTCACGCTCTTTTCTCCTAATGACTGACTGCGGGCGGATAGTTTTTAGGGTTTCTGGGGCTTTGCAGTGTCGCTGCACCTCGACGTAAATTTTCCACCACGGATTACACAAATTGCACTGACGCGGTTAATTTTAGCTTGACCATGAGAAATCTTAAAGGGTCAGCTGTTGATCAACGTGACTCGCTCACTGGTGTGGGCAATTCGACCGCTTCGGGGAGTGCTTCGGGGATCTCGTCAGCATAGAGGATTACGTATTGATAGCCTTGCTCGGTGAGGAACCGCTGCCGGTTCGCGCTATATTCCTGATCAACCGTCTCCTGGCTGACAATGGAGTAAAAATAAGCGCGGCTACCATCTTGTTTGGGGCGTAGAATACGGCCTAGCCGTTGTGCTTCTTCTTGTCGCGAACCAAAGGTGCCAGAAATCTGAATGGCGACGTTAGCGTCTGGCAAATCAATGGCGAAGTTCGCCACTTTAGAGACCACCAGCGTAGTAATTTCGCCATCTCGAAAAGCCTGGTAGAGTATCCGTCGCTCGCGGACACTCGTCTTACCCGTGATGATGGGATAAGCATAGCGTTTGGCGACCACATCCAGTTGTGCCAAATACATCCCAACGATCAGAATATGCTCGCCCTGATGATATTTGAGCAGCTCGTCCAAAATAGGTAATTTGGCCGGACTTTGCGCCGCTACCGAGTATTGCCGGCGGCGCTCCGTGGTGACATAAGTGAGCCGGCGTTCCGGCGAGAGCGGGACGCGCACCTCGCAGCAGATGGCGGGCGCGATCCAGCCCTGGTGTTCCAGGTCGCGCCAGGGCACATCATATTTCTTGGGGCCGATCAGCGAGAAAACATCCTCCTCGCGCCCGTCCTCACGCACCAGCGTCGCCGTCAAGCCCAGCCGGCGGCGTGCCTGGATCTCCGCCGTGATGCGGAAGATCGGCGCCGGGAGCAAGTGTACCTCATCGTAGATAATCAAACCCCAATCCGCCTCGTTAAAGATGCCAAAGTGGGGGAACTCTTTTTCTAGGGGCAAGTTTTTCCCCTTGGTGCCCCGTTTGCGATAGGTGAGGATCTGGTAGGTGCTGACGGTGACGGGACGGATCTCCTTGCGGTCGCCGGTATATTCTCCGATCATCTCTGGGTCTAGGGTGGTTTTGTCCAAGAGCTCTTCCTGCCATTGCCGCACCGCCACCGTGTTGGGAGTGAGGATCAAGGTTTGGCATTGTGTCTTCTCCATCGCGGCCATCCCGACCATCGTCTTGCCGGCGCCGCAGGGCAAAACGATCACCCCGGAGCCGCCCGCGGCTGAACCGCCGGCCCAGAAGATTTCAGCCGCTTGCTGTTGGTAATCGCGGATCTTGAACGCGCCGCCGCTCACCATCTCGGCCAAGAGCTGGAACTCCATCTTCGTGCCGCGTACATATCCCACCAAGTCCGCGGCCGGATACCCGGCCTTGAGCAGAGCCTGTTTGACGTGCCCGCGCCGCGAGGCCGGGACCTGGAACGTATGCGGCCCTAGCCGCTCCAAGAGGTAAGGTTTGAGATACTTGTTGCGCTCCAACTCCATGAGCAGCAAGCGGTCATCAGAGGTGAGCCGCAAGCGGGTGGGGTCTGACGGATCGCGGAGCAAGCGCACCCGCCCGTAACGCGAGATGGCAGCGCGGATCTCCACCCTGACGTTATCGGGCAGGGGATACTTGGAGAAACGCTCCAACCCCTCCAAAATAGCGTCAGCGTCCAAGCCGGCGGCCGCCGCGTTCCAGAGCGCGAGCGAGGAGAGCCGGTAAGTGTGGATATATTCCGGACTCTTCTCCAGCTCGGCAAAGCGCGCCAAGTGATCGCGCGCCTCCTCGTAGAGCGGGTTATTCACTTCCAAGAGCACCGTGCGGTCCCCCTGCACAATCAATGGCGCTTCAGCATAGTAATCCATAACAGGTAAGGATACCTGCTGGGAGAGAGTTGTCAACTCTAGATAAAATGGCGAGGGGGTATGGTTTATTGCCAGTGGGTTATTCTGCTATACAATGAGAGTGGATTAGTAAGAATCATGGAGTCCGACAGAGAGGCGAAAAAATGACTTTAGCTATTGGCACAATTCTCAAGGAACGTTATCGAATTGAGGGCTCCCACTGACGAAGAAATTGAACGGTGGTTAGCAGAACACCGTTTGGAGAAATATACCGATGCGTATTCTATTTGATACCAACCACGTAAGCCGACTTTGCAGCTCTGCTTAGTTTTTCAATAGCCTCAAGGAGTTCTCATGGCAAAATACAAGCCGATCCCGTATGGCTTGGCCAATTACAAGCGCATTAGAGAAGAGAACTATTATTATGTTGATAAGACCCGCTATCTGCCCCAGCTGGAAGAGAGCGGCAATTTCCTATTTCTCATTCGTCCCCGCCGCTTTGGGAAATCATCTCTGCTGACGGTGCTAGAATGTTACTATGATTTAGCGCGCACGGCGGAGTTCGAGTTACTGTTCAAGGGGACTTACATCTATGACCATCCCACCCCGGAGAAGAACGCTTACCTGATCCTCAAGTTCAACTTCTCGCAGGTTAACCCCGCTATGGAGAGAGTACGAGAATCGTTCAAGGGACATGTGGATAATTGCCTTTTTTTCTTCGGTAAGAAATATCGCCAGCTTTTAGGAGATGATTACTTTGAGATGATGGCGAAATATACCGAACCGCATCATAAATTAAAATTTGCGTTGGATTACATTGGGGCTATCGGTCACCAGGTCTATGTGCTAGTTGATGAGTACGACAATTTCGCCAACACCATTCTATCTTCCATTGGACAAGCTGCTTACCATGAATTGACCCACGGAGCAGGTTTTCTGCGTTTCTTCTTCAATATGCTAAAAGGCGCGGTGGATCAGGTGGATTCCGGTATTGCGCGCATGTTTATTACCGGCGTCTCGCCCGTCACGCTGGATGATGTCACCAGTGGTTTCAACATCGGGCAGAACATCAGTCTGCATCCCGCTTTCAATGGTTTGCTGGGCTTTACCGAGGCGGATGTGAAACAGTTCCTCACCTACTACCGAGATCAAGCTGGCCTCGCAGTCACGGACCTGGATGCGGATATCGCCTTGCTCAATGAATGGTGTGGTAACTACCGTTTCTCAAACCTGGCTCCAGATACCCTATTCAATACCGATATGGTACTCTATCTGGTCAATAATCTGCTCCAACTGGGGCAATATCCCGCCAATATGATTGACCAAAACGTGCGCGTCGACTACAGCAAACTACGTCAGCTAATCGTGATTGATCGCCGCCCAAATGGTAACTTCAGCTATCTCCGCCAGATTATCCAAGAACAACAAACCGAGCTCGTCCAGGTAGTGGATAGCTTCCCAGTAGAACGGTTGACTAAGCCCTCAAACTTCATCTCATTACTGTTCTACTTTGGCTTGTTGAGCTATAACGCGCAAGGCCGCTTGGGGATTCCCAACCAGACCGTCAAGCAGTTGCTGTACAGCTATCTGCGGGAAGGCTATGAGGACGTGGAAGTCTTCAATGTGGACTTGTTGCACTTTGCGGGGCTAATGCGCCGGTTGGCCTATCAGGGGGAATGGCAGCCGGTTTTCCAATTTTTGGCGGCTGAGGTAGAAAAGCAAACTGCCATTCGCGATTACTTGACCGGCGAAAAAGTAATTCAAACCTTCCTCCTGGCTTATCTGAACATCACCGACTACTACTTGATCCGCACCGAGGAAGAATTGGCCGAGGGTTTTGTGGATTTGTACTTGGGGCCGTTTTGGGCCAAGTACCAGGATTTGCCCTACAGTTATTTGATTGAACTGAAATATATCTCCCGCCACCAATTTACCCCGGAGTTGTTACAACAGCAACTAACCGCCGCCGCACGTCAATTACAGCAATATGCGCGTGACCCGGTGGTCATCAAGCGGAGTAAAACGACGCAGTTGATTAGCGCAGCGTTGGTCTTCTCCGGCTGGGAGTTGAAGGGAATGCAGCAGTTTTGAGCAACCAATCGGTATATACAAAAGGTGTAGCGATATTGCGGAATCATTCACGCTCAGGTAGCTACGATCGCTTCCATAATTAAGCATAATCAGGGTTCATTCAGCTAGATAACCTATCCCCCACCAAAAAAGCCCCAGAGGATTTTTGAATCCCCTGGGGCTTTTTGTGCCAGCTATGGCAAGCTACTCTCTCGCGGTTACGTGCCGGACGTCCAAGAGTGCAGATACTGCTCCTGTTCCGCCGTCAACACATCAATTTCCACGCCCATCGCGGCTAACTTGAGCCGGGCGATACCCTGGTCAATCTCTTCGGGTACGGCATAGACTCGCCAGGGCAATCGCATATGGAAAATCAGCTCCCTTTTGAGGGTCAGAAACACTGCTTGGCTGAAGATTTTACCCC
>DUEJ01000158.1 GCA_011192175.1 Thermoflexia bacterium | reverse complement strand
CCGACCAACTCTACCAGGTGGTAACGTTCATTCAATATCTTCTCTTCCATACTCCCTTTCCTCCTTCTGATTTCCCGTTCATTCTACCGCAATGAGGCGAGAAAGCGAGAGAGCGAGAAAGCGAGAAGGCGAGAAGGCGAAGAGGCGAGGGAGTGGCAAACAGGGACAAGGGGTTAGGGACTTCTTTGCTAACTAGCTCTCGACGGCGAAGGCGCCATTTGCTGATTTGCTATTCGCCTATTTGCTCATTTATCATCTCTGCCATTTCTTGTCACGATGACGTTATATGTTAGAATCATCGTTTGGAGTGTGGAATGATATCTCATTACCTATTTTTAATGGTTACCGGTGCCCTCGGCGTCTTCTTGCTGTTGGGGTTGCAGCTCTTTACTCACTGGCATGACTTGCGCCGGTACGTGACGGCAACTTGGCTAACCTTACTGACGTTAATTTGGTTAACTCTCCCCCAGGAATGTCGCTCTCTCCTCTCATTATGGTCGCCCACGGCGATGTTGGATGGCCGGCTCCTCTTGGAAATAACGCCCGCGATCTGGCTGTTGGGCGCGGTGTTGGGGGCTACCTTTAGCGGCGTGGCCTGGGCGCGGATAGCAGATGAACGTCGCTCCTTGCCGCTTTCCGGCGTGTTGACAATCTCCCTGCTATTGATTTCCTGGTTGGCGCTGCTGAGCGCTTCCTTATTGATGACCTTAATCGCCTGGTCAACCTTTGACTTGCTCTGGGGTGTCGCGGCGTTGATTGCCGGCAGCGATGATGAGCGAGTCACTTTTGGCTGGGCGATTCATGGCTTTGCTTCCCTCCTTTTGTGGGTAGTTTCCCTCCTTTTGGCCCGTGAAGGGTGCAGTACTCTCTGGTGGTTGATGCAACCCTCAGAGCCGTTGCTCTCGTTGCTCATGATGGCAGCGGTGTTGCGTGTGGGGATCTATCCGTGGCATCTGATCTTCCCGCAACGCGCGGATAAGGTGGGGCTGTTGGTGGTAGCTGGCGCGTTAGGCCCGTTGCTGGGATTTGGATTGTGGTACCGGGTTCTCTCTCTGCCTCTGCCGGGACACTGCCCCGCTTGGATGACCACGTTAGGTGCAATCACATTGCTCTGGGGCGCATTGCGCGCCGGGGCTGCCTCGTCAGAAGCACACCGCCCCTTACTCGGGGCTGCTTACGCCCTCTTGGGCGCGGTCGTCGTGGGCACGGCGTTGACCGGATCGGCGGTCTGGCTATTGCGGGCGCTGGCTACCTGGTGGGCGGGTTGGGTGCTGCTCCTCCTCTCCCGGGGGCGTGAGGGATGGCTCTCTCCCTGGTCGTGGCCGGGTTTGTTGGCTGTGCTCTTGCTGTTGGGAGTACCCCCTTCGCCGTTGGGAGTGCTCTATCGCGCCGCACTGGGCACGGCGAATTGGGCTACCAGATTCTGTTTACTCATTGGCCTGGCGCTCACCGGGGCTACTTTCCTGCGGGAGATAGCGCGCTCGGCAGCGGGGCGCGTTACGCCGCCCTGGCCCTGGCAGCAGATCACTCTGGGGATAGGGTTGTTGCTGCCGCTTTGGGGATTGGTGAGCGGGGCGACGTTGGCCGGGGCCGGCGGAGTTTGGGGTTGGTTGCTCTGGAGCAGCACGCTTTTGATGGCGGCCGGCTGGGCTTGGCAGGGCCACGGGGTGCATGGTTGGTTGGAGCGGTTACGTCCGCTCTGGGAACTGTTGGACCTACGCTGGTTGCAACGCACGCTCTGGCAAGGTGCAGAACATCTATTGGGCGCCGTGCGGACGTTGATCGAGGTGGTGGAGGGCAGCGGAGCCTTGCTCTGGTCTCTCCTGGTGATCTTGTTGGTCCTCTTGGTGGGGAAGAATCAATGAACCCCGTTCTCTATTGGATCGACCGACTTTCCGCCTTAGCCTCTGGCTCGGCGGTGTGGGGAGTATTTTTAGCCGGGGCCGTCATCTACTTGATTGCCGAGTGGCGTATCCGTTTATTGGCATTTCTGGCGCAATACTTTTTCATCGGTATCCTCTTCACGCGCCTCTTCAGTGAACGGCCGGAGATGGCCTTGCTCAAGACCTTGGTGGGATGGTTGGTCTGTGGGGCGCTCTACCTCAGCGCTCGCATTCGCCAGGATGCTCAGGAGCGCCAAGCTGTCTTCCATTGGGCGGCTGATCTGCCCTTCCGCGCCGTGGCGCTGGCGATGATGACGGTGGTGGCTTATCTGGCCGCACAACGGTATGCGCTCCCCTTTGTGACCGGGGAATTGGCCTTAACCACTTTTCTTTTAGTCTCGCTCTCACTTCTCTTTATCGGCACTGAGCAGGACGTGGTGATTGTGGGTATTGGCGTCTTGAATTTATTGACGGCGTTGGATATCTTCTACTCCGTGCAGGACCCTGGTCTACTGGTCGCAGGGCTTTTGATCGTGGTGAGTTTGCTGGCCTCGTTGGCGATTTCTTATCTCACCGTGGTGGAGGTGGCTGAATGATACTTCCCGGCCCCTTGGTGATTGTAGCTGTCCCGCTGGCGATGGCGGTGGTATTGCAGCTGCTCCGTTATTGGACAGCTCTGATGGCCTGGTTGGGAGCGGCGACGCTGGTGCTCATCGGTAGTCTGGTGCTGTTGGCTCCGCTGGATGATGCCTGGCAGGTGGCTAATCTCACCGTTGAATTTGGCCGCCCGTTAGTTATCTTGGGGCGACGGTTGGTGTTACAACCGTTTGATCAACTGGTGATAGCGTTCCTTTTCTTCACTACGGGGGGGCTTTTTCTGGTGGCTTGGCGTTTATTGCCGCACTCTAACTTCTTCCCCGTGGGATTGATGATTGTCGCGCTGCTGGCTGCCGCGCTCTTGGTAGAGCAGGTGGTTTACGCGGCACTCTTGGTGGAGATGGCGGCTATTTTGACTGTTTTTCCGCTGCACGAACCTTCCTCCGGGGCGGCCAAGCGCGAAGAGATCACGAGCGCCGTGGGTGGAATGCGGTATATGGTTTACACTACCCTGGCGTTGCCGGGTTTGATGATTACCCAGCTCTTTTTAGATCTCTTTGCTATCTTCCCCAACGACCAGACGTTGTTAAACACGGCCGCCGTTTTACTGAGCATCTCCTTTGCCATCCTCTTTGGGGCCATCCCGTTCCAGAATTGGCTCTCCAGGGTAGCGTTGGATGGCTCGCCCCCTGTGGTGACGTTCATCTTTACTGTCAATCTCGGGGCGGTCTGGTTCATGCTCCTGGATTATCTGCGCACTTATCCCTGGTTAGCGGAACAAGTGCCTCTGGCGCGGCTATTTCTCTGGTTAGGGCTGTTGATGATGGTGATCGGGGGCTTATTGGCGGCGGCGCAGCGGCAGTTGGGGCGGCTGGTAGGCTATGCTACGCTGGTGGATAATGGCGCGATGTTGCTGGCGTTGAGTACTCAACAGGTTGAGGGCGTGGCGTTGGCGACGCTCTTGCTCATTGCGCGGCCCCTCTCGTTGGCTCTGATGACTTTGGGATTACAAGGCTTGCGGCGGTTGGACGGTGGCGCTGATACTTATCTGACGCTGAAGGGCGCCGCCTGGCGTGCGCCCTGGCGTACATTTGCCTTCCTCGTTGGGGGCATCTCGCTGGCCGGCTTCCCTATTAGTTTGAGTTTCGTGGCGCGGTGGGGCTTGTACCAGCTGTTGGCGCAGGAGGAGTTCACCTGGGCCTTGTTGTCGCTTTCTGGCAGCGTGGGGGTGATGTGGGGTTTGGTGCGCTCACTGCGCGTGCTGCTCAAGCGGCCTCCTCCCGTTGAACGACCGGTGGGGGCGCGGCTGGAGGAGGATCGCATCGTGCTCGTTTTGATGCTGCTGTTGATCTTGGTGATATTGCTATTGGGCTTCTTTCCGCAATCTGTTAGTCGCATGGTCTACCAGATGGCGAGTTGGTACACTATTTTCTGAGTATGATCAAATTAAAGAGAGCTAACTCGCCGCTAAGACGCAAAGGCACCAAGAAATGACGTTGGCGCTTTCTGGTTATCGAATTCGGCAGCGGGATTATCTGCTCGGCATTACGCGCGCGTTGGTCTCCAACTTAAATCTGCGCGCTGTTTTGCGACTGGTACTGCAAGGCTCTGTAGATATGTTACAGGGGTACGCGGGTTTGATAGCGTTACAGGATGAGCTGGGGGAATTCTCTTTCTGGGCGAGCTACGGGTTGCCGCCGGCCTTGGTGGATTCCTTCGCGCCGCTGGTGGCGGGGTCCCGGAACTTACCGAGCCCGTCGCCTTTTCCATCCCCGATATGAGCGCCAAGTTAGCGGAGATCGCAGCGGAAACTGGTCTCTTGCTCCGCCAGGTAGTCTCCCTGCCGATGGTCGTGGAACGAGAAACCTGGCTTGATTATCCCCAGCGCGGAGAGTGGCCGGAGAGCCAGGCGCGGGAGTTGCTAGGGATTATCTTTATCTTCCGGTCCCAGAGCTTGAGCTTCTCGCCGGATGATCGCCAGATCTTAGCGAATTTTGCTGATTACGCGGCCATTGCGGTAAATAATGCGCGGCTTTACGAGGCGGCCGTGAACGAGCGCCGGCGCATTGATGCGCTCTTGGGCGTGAGCGCCGATGGGATTATGGTCTTGGGCCCAGATTTGAAGGTAGAACGGCTTAACCGCGCGTTGCTTACCTTGACCGGGTGGTCGCGCGCGGAGGCAGTCGCTTATCCTCACGATACCATCATCAGTTGGGCGCGCCAACATTCTGAGCAGACCTTATCCCAGGCGCTAGCGGGCGGATGGCCCGGCGAGGATTTCCGCCCGCTTTACGTGGAAGGCGATTTGCGGCGGCGCAATGGGAGCGTGGTGAGCGTGGAGATTATGTACGCCCCGTTGTTGGGCCGCGCCAACCGCCTACTTAACATCATCGGTATTGTGCGCGATATTAGCCGTTTCCGCGAGGCGGACGCGCTGAAGGCTACCTTTATCTCCGTCGTCTCTCACGAGTTGAAGACGCCGGTCGCTATCATCCGCGGTTACGCCGAGACGCTGTTGCGACCGCAGGCGCGCCGTGATCCCGCGTTGGTCGAGGAACTGCTCACGGGCATTGTGGAGGAATCCGAGCGGCTGGCGGATTTGGTAGATGACTTGTTAGACGCCTCCCTCCTGGAAGCCGGGGGGCTTTCCTTCCAAGAAGTGGAGGCGCTTAACTTGGAAGAGTTGCTGGGGGAGATTGTGGAGCGCTACGCGGCGCAAACTGAGCAGCATCAGTTGCGGTTGGACTTCTCGTCCGAATTCCCCACCATTGATGGGGACCCCCAGCGGTTGGCCCAAGTCTTTGATAATCTGATCTCCAACGCGATCAAGTATTCACCCCAGGGTGGGGAGGTGTGGATCAGGGGACGCGCCACGCCAGCCGAGGTGACGCTGGCAGTCAAGGATTCGGGAGTGGGGATCCCCTTGGATGAGCAAGAACGTATCTTCGAGCGCTTCTACCGCGTAGAAGTCCCGGAAGCGCGCGGTGTTTCGGGTACCGGCCTGGGCCTTTACTTGGTGCGGGCCATCGTGCGAGCGCATGGCGGGCGGATTTGGGTGGAGAGCGAGTTGGGTGAGGGTGCCACTTTTTACGTTACCCTACCTCGCCAAACCGGCTTGGTTCTGCAAGCAACAGCGGGAATGATCACATTGAAGTGAGAGCGGCTAACAACTAACTGCTAATAGACTAACGAACTATCGACTAACAGACTAACAAGGAGAAGTAAATGTTGTATGAAGCCAAAGTAAATTGTCCAGTTTGCGGGAGCTCTTTCCGGACGCCGGTGGAGCAAATTATAGATGTGCGCGTAGACCCAGAGGCCAAACAGCGAGTGCTCGGTGGAAACATGAATGTAACTCAATGTCCGGCCTGCGGTTGGGTAGGAAGTTTGAACGTCCCTTTCCTCTACCATGACCCATCTCAGGAGCTCGCGTTACTCTACTTACCGGTGGAAGCCGGTGTCAATGAGCAGCAACGTCAAGCCGCCGCCGGACGTCTAACTCGCAGCTTGATGGACTCGCTGCCGCAAGAGGAACGCAAAGGTTATCTCTTGCAACCGGAGACCTTCATCTCCCTGGACTCGTTGGTCCGCCATCTCTTAAAATTGGATGGCGTGACCGATGAGGATCTGGAGCGGCAGGAGAGCCAGCAGGGTTTATTGCGGGAGCTGTTACAGGCAGAGCCGGGTGAATGGGAATTGATGTTGAGCGAAGAGAGCGAGCTGGTGGATGAGGCTTTCTTTTATCAGCTTCAATATCTGGAGCAGATGCTGGGGCTGGCCGAGGGAGCAGTCCCGGAAGGCGAAAAGATCACGGAGCTGAAGGAGTTTCTGATTGAGAATAATGCGCGGGTCAAGGTGCTCCACGAGCGTTCCCAGCTGGTGCAGCCCTTCTTTGAAAACCCCAATCGTGACACTTTAGTGGAAACTCTGGTGAAGGTGCGCAACGAGAGTGCTCAGGAGATGTTGATTCAGCAAGGTCTAACGTTGATGGATTATGCTTTCTTCCAGAAGCTACTGGCTTACATTGAGGCCGCCGAGAACGAAGAGGAGCGTGCGCGGCTCCAAGCCTTGCGCCGCCGCATTCTGGATATCCGTGAAGAGCTGGCGGCCGCCAGCCAGGAACTCTTGGAGGAGCGGGCTGTTCTTTTGAATAAGCTCTTGAATACAGAGGAACTTATGAAGATGGCGCGCAGCCACCGCTCCGAGTTGGATGAAGCCTTCGTCTATGTTCTCCGCGCGCAACTAGCCAAGGCCACAGAGGAAGGGAACAGACAATTGCAGGAACGCTTGAATCAGGTGGGTGAGGTGTTGGAGCAGCTGGTGGAGCAATCCATGCCGCCGCAAGTGGTGCTACTGCGTAGCCTGTTAGCTGCCAGCGGAAATGACGCCGAGATGACGCGGTTGCTCAAGGAGCAAAGCCAACTGTTGGATGAGGCCTTCTTCCAATTTATGGACAGTATGATGGAGCACGCTAAGCAGGAAGGCGAATCGGAAATGTTAGCTAGCCTGCAATCTCTCTTGGCTAAAGCGCGCCATTTTGCGTCGCAGCCCGTGGCTTCCGCTGCCGCGACGTCACCTAGCGAGACTACCAGTCCCAGCGGTCTGATTATTAGCAAGCGGTAGAGGAAGTGGTCAGGAACAAGTGAGTAGTGATAAGTGATTAGGCATTTGACAATCAAGTCCGGGCACAAAAAACAAACATTTCACCGCAGAGACGCGGAGGGCGCAAAGTTTTTTCTGTCTTTTTCTGTGTTCTCTGTGTCTCCGTGGTGAATTTACTTTGCGGGCGCGTCGCTAATGCTCCGCTGACTCGGAATGACACGCGCGCTTGTGCTACTCATATTTTCCCGGAGGATCCGATGAGACGCAAAAAACTAGTTTTGGTTGATGGTCATTCTCTCGCCTACCGCGCTTTCTACGCCTTGCCCACCAGCCTGCAAACCTCGCGTGGAGAGATCACTAATGCCGTCTACGGCTTCATCTCCATGCTTCTCAGCGTCTTGCGGGATGAGAAACCTGATTACGTGATCGTCACCTTTGATAAAGGGCCTTCGTTTCGGGTGCGGGAGTACGCGGAATACAAGGCGCACCGCGAAAAGATGCCTGACGAGATGCGAGGGCAGATGGGGCGCGTGCAGGAAGCCGTGCGGGTCTTCGGCTTTCCGCTGGTGGAGCTGGATGATTACGAGGCCGATGATCTGCTGGGTACGCTCTCCAAGCAGGCTGCCGAGGAGGGCGTGGACGTGGTGATCGTGACCGGTGATCGTGACGCGCTCCAGTTGGTGGATGAGCGGATCACTGTCTTGACCTCTGGCCGGCGGTTCTCCGATACTACACATTACACGCCGGAGAAGGTGCGCGAGAAGTACGGGTTAGAGCCGGCACAGCTCATTGATCTCAAAGCGCTGATGGGAGATAGTTCCGATAATATTCCCGGCGTCAAGGGGGTGGGGCAGGTCGGCGGCACGCAGATGCTCCAGAAATATGGTACCCTGGATGAGGTGCTCAAGCATGTGGACGCTTTCTCCACGCGCTACCGCCACGCTCTGGAGTCCCAACGCGAGCAGGCTTTGCTCAGTCAACGACTGGGGCGTATTGTTCGGGATGCGCCGGTGACGTTGGATTTGGAGGCCGCCGCGTGTTGGCGGGACGCGGCCCGCGCCCCGCTCCTCGACTTTATGCGAGAGCTGGAATTCCGCACTCTGATGCTGCGCGTGGCTGAGCTCCCTGGCAGCGCGTCCCCTGATTCTCAAGGGCAGCTCTCCCTCTTTGGTGCGGAACAGGCGGCGGTTCCTGCGCCAACCGTGTCGGTGGAGAGTGGGGTTACTTATCAACTGGTGGCGGACGAGGCGACGCTCGCAACGCTGGCAGCGGAACTGCGCCAACGAGGCGGGCCGCTCGCCGTCGATACGGAGACTACCGGCACCGACGCCCTGACGGCGGAGTTGGTGGGCATCTCGCTCTCGGATCAGGAGAGGGTAGCCTGGTATCTACCGGTGCAGGCTCCCGCGGGGGAACCGGTGCTTCCGCTGGCCGCGCTGCAACGACATCTCGGTCCCTTGCTAGCCGATCCCACCATATCCAAACAGGGACACAATCTCAAATATG
>DUEJ01000157.1 GCA_011192175.1 Thermoflexia bacterium | reverse complement strand
TGGAAATGCGGAATCAAGCCATTCAAGCACGCCATCAGCGTACTCTTCCCGGCCCCGGAATGGCCCATCACGACCAGAAAATCGCCCTCCGCCACCTGGAACGAGATCCCTTTGAGGGCCGGTGCCCGCACCCCGCGATACCGGAATCCCAAATCGTTGATAGAAATCACATTTTTATTCATACGCTCTCCTTGTAGCGATATGTTAGACAAACATCAAAACTTGTTCTGCTGGACGCAGATTTTCGTAGATAGCTATTTTAATCTGCGAGCGCAGCCGGCGTTTATCGGCGTCCCTTTTTTAAGTAAGAGCAATTGTGCGCGGATTGACCTCCCTGACTAAGCGCAAAATATAGGGGAGCAATTTTAGTTTTGAGCCAGCGTACTTTATGCCCTCCGTCTCTGGAGTCACGTAGCTGGCCAGCAACGGTAACTGTGGCGACATCATGCCTCTTGCCCAGGGACACACGGTTGCATCTCGAATCTCACCCTTAAGG
Source organism: Thermoflexia bacterium (assembly GCA_011192175.1). GTDB lineage: Bacteria > Chloroflexota > Anaerolineae > B4-G1 > SLSP01 > G713. The sequence goes on along the minus strand of DUEJ01000157.1, from coordinate 10,973 downwards.
CTGAGCCTTCGGTATCTGTCCAATGCTACTCTATCGGATTCGAATGCCAGTTTACTATAGTCAATGTCGTTCGGCTGGACGAGTAAAAAGGCGTCAATGTCATCATTTGCTTTGGCATTTGAGATATCATTGGCACTGACAACATAAAAGGCGATGGTGGAAAAATATACAACGTCCCGGAATAAGTATCTTTCCCAGTGTGAGCACAAGTAGTTAGGCGTCGTTACTGTCAGGTTCAGTTCTTCTTGTAGTTCACGCACAAGAGCGCTTTCCAAACTCTCTCTGTAATCTACAAAACCACCTGGCAGGGCCAACAACCCCTTCTGTGGTTCACGCGCACGTTTTGTGAGAATGATTTTGTCATCACACTTGATAATGCCAACTGCCACTGCGGCGGAACTATGATAATAGGTAAAACCACATGATAAACAGACAAACGATTGGGCGTCATTAGACCGCAAGTGTGGTTCCCCACATCTTGGGCAGTATTTGAAATTCACACAGTCTAGCATTCTCATGAATATCGCCTATACCTTGCCACCCACCAAGAATTATATGGACGAACGACTTGCCTGGCAGTCACGAATTTTGGGCAAGGATGCCACAGTGGCGTGGAACGAAGTTCTGTCATGTGAAATCCTTGAGACCTTATGCTTACGCCGAAAAAACTATAGTTCTCCAGCCAACTCACGCACTTTATGGACCAACTCGGGGGCCAAGTACAAGCCCTCGTCCAGCAAGGTATCCAACAGTGGCGACACGGCTGCAATTAACGCTCGTTCTTTCGCTAAGAGCAATATCCCCAACGTACCTGTTAACGGCAACCCTAAACGGCGTGCATACCGCCGCCCACGCAATTCATCTATGATGACCAACCGCGCGGCACGTTCCTCGGCCAAAGCTAAGACTTCGGCTTCACCGGCATCCAGTCCTACATACACACGCGCCCGCTGAGGGCGTGCTAATGCCGTGACTCTAATCCACGGTGCGGTTGCTAACACCGCCTGACGTGTTGCGCGTGCAGTTGCCAGAAATTCAATATATACCGCTTGTGGAATCAGCACCTCGCCATAGAGCATACGGAACAGCTCTAAATGGTCCAAACACCAGAGCGCGACCAAAGGAGTATTATTTGTAATTACTGGCTTGACGGGCATTGTCTAAATCTCCGGTAATTTCATCCGGGGCTTCACCAAAGGGAGAAAGCCCATAACGGCCTAAGAGAAACATAAAGGTCACGCGGGGCATACCGGCCAGTTGCGCTGCCAACCCGGTACTCAATTTGCCCAACTCATACAATTTGAGCGCCAGGAACAACCGCGCTTGTTCCTCAAATTCCTCTGGCTTTTGTTGTAACGCCCACAATACCTCTGACGAATACTCAATAGCTAACACATTCATTGACAAGCCTCCATAAGCAGCATAAGTTTCTACCTTTCACCAAGTAGCTTGCTCTAAAATTATACTTCCTATCTGAGTATAGCCTGATTTTTAGCGAGTGATAACGCTAGCCGCAAATACACGCGGATTAGCGCCGCTAAAATTTGCGTGTATTCGCGGTTAAAACTTCCCCGCCATCAGCTATAAACCGCGCAGAGCTCCTCGATTTGCGCCTCGGTCAGCACCGTCGGCTCCCCGATCTGAAGCGCGGCGTGATAGGCGCGCGCCAACACTTCCACGGCCTGCGCTGCCAGCGTAGCCTCCTCCAGCGTCGCGCCCACAGATATCGCGCCGTGATTGCGTATCAGCGCGGCCTTGACGCGCGGCGGGCCGAACAGCGCGCGCAACACAGCCTGCCCAATCGCCTCCGTCCCCGCGCAAGCGTACTCCGTCACCGGGACGGGGCCGCCCACCAGCAAATTCTCATTGCAGAAAAAGGGTATCTCAAGTCCCAGGGACGCGAGCACCAGAGCGTGGGGCGCGTGCGTATGCACCACGGCGTTGACCTCGGGGCACTCGCGGTAGATAAGCGTGTGCATCGGCGTCTCCGAGGAGGGTTTGAGCTGCCCATCTACCACCTGCCCCTGCAAATCCACGATGACGATATCCTCGACCTCCATCCGCTCATAGGACGCGCCGCTGGGCTTGATTGCCACATGTCCGGAGGCCGTGCGCTCGCTGATATTGCCGGACTTCAGATAGATCAAGCCTTGTGCGTGTAGTTCCTGCATAGTTTGCCATACGGCGTAACGTTCTTTTTCTGCTAACATAAGCTCGCTCCTCTGAAAATAAGTCTAAAGTCGAAGGTCAAAGGTCTAAAGTCGAAGGTCAAAGGTCGAAGGTCGAAGGTCGCACAACTGACACAGCTTAACGCTAAAATAAAAAATCAGTCTTTATCAACATTCATCTGCGTCCCATTTTCGTCGAAAGTCACACAATTGACCTATCCTAACGCTAAAATAAAAAAATCAGTCTTCATCCGCGTTTATCAGCGTTCATCTGCGTCCCCATTTTCAATGAAGTCGCAAGTCGCAAGTTAAATTTCAAATCTCTGTGCTCTCCGTGCCTCAGTGGTGAAGTTCTTGGTTTTTCAGTAGCCTCAAAAATCATCATCTTACAATCTCAGAGATTTTAGGCTAGCTATGGTATAATTCAAGTGAGGATGATGTACTCACCAATTGCCAGAGAGGTGCTCTATGTTAGATATTCAACTGTCAAAAGCAAAAATCTTCTATGACCAGGATCAGCAAGCCCAAGAGGTATTGATAAGCTACGATACGTTTCGCTACCTGGAGAGACTGCTGGCGCAGTTACGCGAGCACCCACAAGGTTATTTCTGGTCCGAGGAATGGCAGACCCGTATCCGTGAAGGCGAAGCTGATATCCAGGCTGGGCGCACGCTACAAGTAACCGGGGAGAACATTGAGCATGCGTTGGAATGGCTTGATGAGTGAAGTTATCATCAAACTCACCGAACGAGTGCGCCAAGATTATCAGAGACTAGCCAAACCGGTACAGAAAAAATTTAGAAAGCAATTACGGTTCCTTGCCGAAAATCCTCGCCATCCCTCCCTCCATATTCATCGCATCCGTGGCAGTAACGGCTACTGGGAATTCTATCTGGATAGCTCTTATCGCTGCGTCTTCCGCCGCGATAGCAACGTCTACTACTTGATTGCTGCCGGTCCCCATAACATGATAGACGAATTTGCCAAGAAGTAAGCTCTATCTCAGCGTGCTCTGCGCCTCTGCGGTGAGAAGCGTACATACAGGGGAAGGATTGAAAGTCGAAGGTCAAAAGTCGAAAGTCGAAGGTCGCACAACTAACACAGCTTAACGCTAAAACAAAAAAATCAGTCTTCATCCGCGTTTATCAGCGTTCATCTGCGTCCCCTCTTTCACGAAAAATGCTGCCTCAAATTGTAAGGTGAGAAGACGCCCTGCCCCGTAACCACCGCGCTGACCAGCTGCGGCGGCGTGATGTCGAAGGCGGGATAGTAACCTCGCACGCTCTCCTTGGCCGTCCTGACGCCCATCGCGTGCAATACCTCATTGGAGTCGCGCTCCTCGATCTTAACCGTCTCGATGGTGGGATTCTGGGCCGCCGGCGTCCCCAACACGTAGAAGGGCACGCTGTGGAAATGCGCCGCCAACGCGATCTGGAAGGTGCCGATTTTGTTGACTACGTGGCCGTCCAGGGTGATCACATCCGCCGCGCAGATAAAGGCATCCACTTTACCCTGGGAGAGGACATAGCCTGGCATGTTATCGGTGATGAGCGTGACGGGCACGCCAATCTCGACGGCCACACTGGCGGTCAACCGCGCGCCTTGCAGATAAGGCCGTGTCTCCGGCGCGATAAGGGAGATCCCCTTGCCCTGCTCTTGCGCTACCAGCAGCACGAACCCAATCAGCGTCTCCGCAAAGCACTGGGTCATAATGGTGCATTGATCCGGCAACAACTCCACGGCGCGGGTCGCTATCTGGCGCGAGCGGTGATAGCGCGCCTCGCGCTGCGCCTCCACATGCGCCAGCGCGGCCGCCTCTGGATCCCGGCCCGCGCGCAATGCCTCGACGGCTACAGCGCGAATCCTCTCAACGTGCGCCACCATCCGCTGGGAGGTGGTCGGCCGCGCGTGAGAGAGCGCGTAGGTGGCCCGCTCCAGTTCCGCTTGCGCCGCCTCTGGCGACATACCCCGCACCGCCCGCGCCGCCCCGACCATCCCCAAAGCAGCCGCCATCCATGGGCCACCGCTCTGCGTTACCATCTCGGTGATCGCTCGCGCCACCTCGGTGTAATCGCGGCAGCGCACATACTCCACCGTCGCCGGGTACTTGCGGCGATCCAAAATGAAAACCTCACCCGCGTCATAACGGGCGACGTTCTCGTAGGTGAGCAAAAATCCCAAACCAGCATCAGCGCGTCTCATAAAATCCTCCTCTGAAAATAAGTCAAAAGTCTAAAGTCACCAGTCAAAAGTCTAAAGTCTGCTTCAAAACCAAGGAGTTGGCGTTAGTGCAGCATTTTCGTTATCGTGGGGGTGCTAAAAGCATATAGGGACTCCTGGAAAACCAATTTGATCCACAGATGACGCAGATTCAAGGGAAAAGTGACTGGTGATTAAAGGATACTGTCTACCACCCTCACTCCAACACTTCGCGCACAAAGTAAATAGGCTTATTCTGGGATTCATAATAAGTGCGCATAATCATCTCGCCCAACAGGCCCATGACTAAGAATTGCATACTCACCAGAATCAGGAGAAAGCCCAAAAAGAAGAGGGGGCGTCCTCCAATAGCGTAAGCGTGGAAGGCCGCCCAACCGCCCAGCAAGCCGTGGACGAGCTTGGTAAGCGCCAGCGCGCCATCAATCAAGACTCCCAGTGTCCCGCTGATGATGGCAATCGCCCCAAAGAGACGCATCGGGCTGCGAAAGAAACCCAAGAGGAAGAAGACGGTGATCAAATCCAAGATAACCCGCGGGGTGCGAGAAAACGCCCCATACTTAGACTTTCCAAAGCGACGACTTCGATCATTAACCGGCGCCTCTCCCACGCGCGCGCCCACCGTACTGGCCATCTCTGGCAAGAAGCGGTGCAATTCGCCATAAATCTGGATACTCTTAACCAGCTCGGCGCGAAAGACCTTGAGAGAACAACCCCGGTCATGGATAGCGAGCTCCGTGACCCGGCTGATAATCAGATTCGCGCTCTGCGAGAGCAATCGCCGTAAAAAACCCTCCTGGCGGTCCACGCGCCACCCGACCACCATATCGAGCTGCTCCGCCCGCAATTTCTCCACCAAACGGGCGATATCCGCCGGGTCATTTTGCCCGTCAGCGTCTAAGGTGACGATCAACTCCCCTTGCGCAAAATCGAACCCGGCGGCAAAGGCCGCCGTCTGCCCAAAATTACGGCGGAAACGGACTACCTTCACACGCTTGTCAGCGACATGGAGCTCCTGCAAAACTCCGTAGCTACCATCCCGACTACCGTCATCCACGAAAATCAGCTCGTACCGTGCCGTGATAGCGGGCAGTGCCGCCGTCAGTTCCGCATACAACGCCGTCAAATTCTCCGCCTCATTATACACCGGGATCACGGCAGAGATTTCCACCGGCTCCGCTTGTCGCATTTTCAGATCAATCATGGGAAGCCAACTCCTGGGTATTGAAAATCAGGTAGATAATTCCGCCCAGCGCGCCCACCACCAGATTGGTGATAGCGTAATTAGCCAACGAGAGCGCTATCGCCGTGACCTCGGAGACGCCCACCGCGCTGAAGAGCAGAATATAGGTCTGTTCGCGCACCCCCAAGCCGCCGATGGAGATGGGCAGCGCCAACGAGAAGGAGATCAGTGGGGTGAAGAGGAGGAAAACAGTCAGCGGCAGCCGGAGATCGAAACTGAGCGCCACCAACACGTTAAAGGCAATCAGGAGCAGGTCAAAGACGAGCGAGACCAGGCAAGCCCGTCCCAACGCCGGGTAGCCCAGTTGGGAAATGGAACGGTAAAAGCGTTCCATCTTCTCCTGGCCGGGCAACCGCACATGGGCGCCCAGCCAGGGTACCAACGGCGAGGCCAGCACCAGCCAGCCGCCAAGTACCCCTCCCACCGCGCTAACGGCGATCAACGGCAGCCAGCCAGCCGGCAGCAAATCCCCGCTGAAGGGCAACGCCAGCAGCGCCAGCAGAAAGAGCACCCAGAGGCCGGTCGCGCGATCCACCAGCGTCGTGCCGATAGCTTCTGGAGCGCGGTCGGTGCTCTGCGCCAACTCCGCCATCTTCACCGCGTCCCCACCCAAGCCGCTGGGCAGGAAGATATTGAAGAAAGAGCCGACAAAATAGAGGTAAACGAGCCGTCTCAGCGGAACTTCAATCTCCAGCGCGCGGAGCAAGACCTGCCAGCGCACCGCGCGCAACGCCGTCCCCGCGACCATCAACAACGTGGCCGCGAGCAGATAGCCCCAGCGCGCCTGGCGCACCACCGCCCAGAACTGCGCCAAATCAATCTGGAAACAGAGCAGGTAGCCCAACAGTCCCAGACTTACGACCACCTTCAATAAAGTAACAGGGATTTTCGTGCGTTTCATCATATACTCCAAAGTCCAAAGTTTCCTCAAGCCAATGCCAGTATAGAACAATTTGGGGAGATGGGTAGTGGTCAGTCAAGTAGTCGAGTAGTCGGGTAGTCGTTAGTCAGATTAGCGAACAGAGTGAGAAAACCTGTATAATCTGCGTAATCTGTGGATGACATTTAACTCGGCCCAGCGTTGTCATTCCGAGCCAGCGGAGCGCTAGCAACGCACCAGCGAGGAATCTACCACGTCCGTTGAGAATTTTGAACCGGAAAAGGGAAATTCCCCGACTACGCTCGGCCTACGGTGACTAGTCCACGTAGGTGGACTTCGTAATGGTAGCCGCGACTTTAGTCGCCAGGCGAGCTAGCGTGTCGCCGGAGAGCGACTTCCCACACCCCTGGGCCGTCGGACCAAGCAGTCGCCAAGCAGCAGCTACAGGGGCGACGAGTATCAGGGCATGAAGTACCCTGGCTACGTAGCGGTCGGCTCAAGCCAGCTAGCCCCGTTTACAGGGCGTGGCTGCGTAGCCCGTGGTCTTTAGCGGTGGCCTAAATTTCCACTCCCTGCTTTCCACACTATAATCCGGGCTAGCCAACCCTAACCAAGGAGTTGCCCATGAGTGCTGCCGCCCAATTGCCAACCGCAAATTCTAAAATGGAACGTCCTGCCCTTCCGCGCTTCACGCTGGGCCACCTCTGGGCGCTGACGGTGCTCGTCGGCATCTTCGCGTTCGTCAACACCCACCCTCTCCGCCCCCATGATTTCTGGTGGCACCTCAAAATCGGCCAGCAAATTGTCGCCACGGGCGCGATCCCCACCGTGGATACCTTCTCCCTCACGCAAGCCGGCGCGCCCTACACCTACTGGGTCTTCTGGCTGATGGAATCCGCGTTCTACCTTCTCTACCGGCAAGGCGGCCCGGCCCTGATCATCTTGGCCCAGAGTCTTCTCATCACGCTGGCCTACGGATTGGTACTCTGGAACGCCCAACAGCGCGCCCAGAGTTGGCGAATCGCGGCCCTCGTCACCCTCGGCGCCGTCGCGTTGGGCATCCCAGATTGGAACGTCCGCCCGCAAGTCATCGCCTTCCCGTTGGCTGCCCTGCTGCTAGCCGCCATCCAAACCTACCGGCGGCGACCTCGCTGGTGGCTGCTCCTCTGCTTCCCCCTCTGCATCTGGGTCTGGGCCAACAGTCATGGTACCTTTCCCATCGGCTTCGTCGTAATGTTCTTATGGTTGGCGGATGAAAGTTGGCAGCTACTCCACACACATCTCGTCAAAGCCACAGAACGCCCCGCCCCACCGTGGGGACCGTTAGTCGCGCTCCTCGCGTCCGCCGGCGCCTGCCTACTTACGCCCCAAGGTTACGGCATCTTCGGTTACGTGGTGCAGATGGGCGGCGACCCGCGCATCCAGCACCTGGTACCAGAGTGGGCACCGCCCACTTTCGCCACGCCGGGGGGCACACTCTTCTTGCTCGCCGTGCTCGGCAGCGCAGCGGTGCTGGCCCTCTCCCCGCGCCGGCCCAACCTCTACCAGTTGGGCACATTTTTAGGCTTCGCGTTCCTGGGATTGCACACCTCGCGCGGCAGCATCTGGTTTGGGCTAGTCATGGCCCCTATCTTAGCAGAACACCTCGCGCAAATCAGCGAAAAAGCGAGTGAGCGAAAAAGCGAGAAAGCGAGTGAGCGAGTAGGCAGACAAACCCTGCAAAATTGGCTAAACGCACTTCTGGCCGGGTTACTGCTGGTAGGGGCAGTGCTATCCCTTCCCTGGTTCAAAGCCAGCCTGCCGCTGCCCCCCTTGAAAGCCGGAGTAATCTCAGCCGAGACGCCGGTAGCGGCTACCCGCTTCTTGTTGCGAGAAAAACCACCCGGCCCACTCTTCCACGAGCTGGCTTACGGTAGCTACCTCATCTGGGCCGCCGCGCCGGAGTACCGCGTCTTTGTGGATACGCGGATCGAGCTTTATCCGCTGGAAATCTGGAAAGATTATCTAGCCATCTCACAAGCCAACGGAGATTGGGAAGCAGAGCTAGCCGGGTACGGCGTGCAAACGCTCATGCTAAGCCGCGTCAAACAACCGGCGCTGATCGAGGCAGCGAGGCAATCAACGGAGTGGGGAATTATCTACGAGGATGAACAGACGGTGATCTTCACTGGTAAGTAAACCTAACGAAATCCACCTACGTGGACTAGCCCCGGCCTTGTCATTCCGAGCAACCAGAAAGCGCAACGCGCCTGCCGGGCAGCGAGGAATCTACTACTGGCACCCCCCGTAACCTTAACTCGGCTGAGGCCGTAGCCCGGTCACCACTCAATAGTCGATCTCACCGCAGTTTGCACATTGTTAAAAATTAAGCTATACTGTGGAGGACACAGTTTTCAGGTAACTGGACAAAAATCAGAAAGATAGTGTCAAGCAGGTTGCCTAAGTTGCAAGGAAGGCGTCACTATGCCAGCAGTTGTAGTTGCTAATGAATGGGTTGAAACTGCCCGGCTTTTCGGTGATCCAGAGAACGTGATCACAGATGCGTTGCGGAACTATTCAATTGAGCAGTGTCAGCAGCGTATCAACCAAGCAGTGGCTCAAATAACCGGTTACAAGCAGCAATACCATTGTGATTATAAACACTTTCACCGGGCCATTCAAATCGATGAAAGTTTCCTCACTCAGATTGAGGCGCAAAACCCTTTATGGGAAGAGGATACAATGGAATGGGAATATTGGCTTGAGGAACAACAAGTATGGCTCAACCGACTCGGCGATATTTTGCGACGTTGACAAAACGTAGCAGTGTTCTTGGATTATCTGCGGAAAAAATAATTTCCTGAAAGTTAGTTTTCAAATCTTTGCGCCTTCGCGGTAAAACACTGGGGTTTTCAAGCAATCGCAACTTCGCCTCGTTATTCGCTATTTGCCATCCACCGGGCGTATCCAGAGTTAGACATAAGTTCAACAGACAACCTATGCAATAAATACCAAAGAAGTAAAAGAGCCACCGTCGGGGCGGCAAATATCAAATTGGCAAGCGGAGAAATACCGTGCGGACTGAATTTCATAGCCAGATATTGAGCCAGTTGCACATCTGGTATTGAGAGCAATATGAAGATCAATAACATCAGCCACCAGTAACGCCACTGTGACGCTCTCTGCCCCGCTCTGATAAGTATCCCCAAAGGCAACAAAAGCAAAGGAAAAACATGTTGCCAGGTAATTGGAGAGAGTAATAACATCAACAACAACACGTAAGCGAAGGCCAAATCGTCCCCGTGTCGTCCTGGAGGGAGATACCAAGTTTGCCAACCCCAATCGGCTAGTAGCAACAAACTTGAGCTAAAGATAATCACCTTAGCTAGCCTGGGGGAAACTAGCCAAGGGCGTACCCACCGGCCAGCCACGAAGAAGCGACTAATCAAACCGGTGAGGGAAACATTCACTGGGAATGTCGCATACCGTGCGACGTTTTCGGGCGAAAGTATCAAAAAATACCGGAAGACATCCGTCATGCCCACCAGCTGAACGGAGAGCAAGAGGGTAATGATGACCAAAGATACCATCCAAGCGAGCGCACACCATTTTCTGCGTAGTAACAATAATATCCCCACAAGAGCCGGAAAGAGCTTTATCGCAGTTGCCAGGCCAAATAGAATACCGGCTAAACGCTCCTCGTCGCGCCGCAAAGCCCCCCATCCCAGCACTAAGAATGCCCCTAAAATTAAAGACCATTGTCCCAGAGCAATATGTGCCAGCAACGGGTACCAACATAGAGTTAATCCCAGTACAGGCAGACGCCAACGTGAAGGAATGTTCACGGGTAGCTCTGAAAGTATGAAGAAAATAGTGCCAAAGTAACAGAGTATGGAAAACAAGCTCCACAAGACAAAAGCCACACGAGAAGAGAGATAACTTAACGGCACAAAAAGAAGCGCGTCGCAGGGAGGATGCGCGTTTGTGGCCGCGTAAATGGAGCGACCTGACCGTAACGCTTGAGCTGCTCGATAATCGTTGTTAAAATCTGAATGTACCGGGGCGGGAGCCTGAATATAACTCCACAAAATCACCAAACCCAAACCTATCAATACCAAGCCTAAGAGATTGAGAGTTAGCGAATAAAAAACAGAAAGCCGTTCCTCTGCACTAATTTTTTTTCCAAATCTGGGCATACTCATCCTCGTGTTCTAGCTCCCACAGCGAGTCGTCCGCCAGAGAGAGGATCAACTCCGACTGCTCCCCCCGGTCAAGCAGCAGACGATCCACGCCATACTGGGCCAAGAGCTCATTGTAACGCACGCCCCGACTGATGCGTAGGTAATTTTGCCATTGCTCCAAAGGATAGAGCTCTACCCGGGGATCAACAAAAATTTTTTGCGCCGGCAAGGCCCAAATGAGGTAGCTACCGTAACCCATCTCGTTGAAGAGCTGCCCGCCGGGATGCGCGCACAGATACTCCACC
>DUEJ01000156.1 GCA_011192175.1 Thermoflexia bacterium | reverse complement strand
CTGCAAATTGATTCCGCTGCGTTGTGTTGGTTGGGAGTGGGGACAAGTGTGTCGTCCTGAAGTTTATAGTTAATAGGTCTCGTCTGGTGCTACCTGATGGTGGCGCTGCTGATGCACCTGCATTGGAATTTGATAGCGCGAGGCTAAATGCTGACGTTCGCTTTATTGCTCATGGAGGTAGTTATTATGGAAGACCACTCTACTTTCCCTTCGCGGTTAGCTCTTCCGTCTGACCGAGCCGCTTCCGCACTTTTTCGCTCACTCGCTCACTCGCTAAACTTGACTAACTCTCAGGATACATTAGAATACAGGCTGGCATGGATGTTAGTGGGGAATTATGTTTGAATCGTTAAGTGAAAAACTACAAAATGTCTTCGAGCAGCTGGGCAAACATGGTGTGTTGCGTGAAGAAGATGTCAAGCAAGTACTCCGCGAAATTCGATTAGCACTTTTAGAAGCGGATGTCAATTACAAAGTGGTCAAAGAGTTTACCTCGCGCGTGCGTGAGCAGGCGGTGGGTAAAGAAGTCACGCAAGCCCTCAACCCAGCTCAACAAGTTGTCAAGATCGTGCATCAAGAACTGGTGGAGACGCTGGGCGCACCGGGGCGCTTGTCCCTGACGGGGACGGCGCCTTATGTGTTGATGCTGGTGGGATTGCAAGGGTCTGGCAAGACAACCACCGTAGCTAAACTGGCGCTACAGCTGCGTAAACAAGGACACTTCCCGTTGATGGTGGCAGCCGATACTTATCGTCCTGCCGCTATTAAACAGTTGGAGGTGTTGGGGCGACAGTTGGACATCCCGGTGTACAGCGAACACGGTAGGGAGCTTGATCCCCCGGCCATCTGTGTGCGCGGCGTGGAGCAAGCCAACTCGCGCGGGGCCGATGTAGTTATCTTGGATACTGCTGGGCGTTTGCAAATTGATACGCAGATGATGCAGGAATTGGAGACAATCAGAGAGCGTACCCAGCCGGTAGAGGTATTATTGGTCGCGGACGCCATGACCGGGCAGGAAGCCGTTAGCATAGCCACGGGCTTCCACGAGCAGGTTGGTTTGACCGGGCTGATCTTGACTAAGATTGATGGCGATGCCCGCGGTGGGGCGGCTATCAGTATGCGCTCTGTAACCGGCGTGCCCATCAAATTCTTGGGGACGGGTGAGAAGACCAATGCCTTAGAACTTTTCCATCCAGAACGCATGGCCTCCCGTATTTTGGGCATGGGTGACGTACTCTCGTTGATTGAGCTGGCCGAAGAGTCCTTTGATCTGGAAGAGACCGCTAGGATGGAAAAGCGACTGCGCAAAGGGAAATTTGATCTAGAAGATTTCTTGAAGCAGTTGCGGCAAGTGCGCAAGATGGGTTCAATTGGCGAGCTTTTGAATATGGTCCCGGGTATGAAACGCGCCTTGCGCGGCGTTTCGATTGATGAGGCGCAGACGGAAAAGCAACTGAAGCGCGTTGAGGCGATTATTCTCTCCATGACGCCCGAAGAACGCCGCAATCCCAGTGTACTGAACGGCAGTCGCCGCCTCCGCATCGCGCAAGGAAGCGGCACAGAAGTGCAGGAGATAAACCAGTTGATATCGCAGTATCGGCAGATGAAAAAGATGGTAAAGAACCTTAATAAAGGGAAGATGGGACGAGGATTATCGTTACCTAAGTTTTTCTAGCAAGTAAAATCTGTATAAAAGGATAGGAGGAATATGCTCAAAATAAGATTACGCCGGATGGGAAGGAAAAAGCAACCTACTTACCGAGTGGTGATAGCTGAGTCCACGTCGCCTCGTGACGGTAAATTTGTGGAGATTGTGGGTTCTTATAACCCGCGCACTGACCCAGAAACGGTACAGCTTAAGAAAGAGCGCGTTTTGTATTGGTTGCAGGTCGGCGCGCAACCTACCGAGTCGGTAGCGCGCATTCTGCGAACGCACGGTGTGCTGGCGCTCTTTGAACGGCTACGAGCGGGGGAATCCCTGGAAGCGGTATTGACCGCGCCGGTCATTGAAGATGACGCAGAGGAAGTTGCCACGGAGGAAGCCGTGGTTGAAGAAATAACGCCTGTAGCTGAGATGGCCGAGACTCCCGAAATGGTTGAAGTAGTGACGCCTATAGCCGAGACCCCTGAAGTGGTTGAAGAAGGATAGGCCTGTGCGGCAGGCCCTCTCTGGATTTTGTCTATTGTTTGTCTACCCCTTGCACTAGTTTACGGAGGAGATGCCATGTCCACAAAAGTCTACGATCTTGTTGAATATATAGTCAAAGCATTAGCGGATGAACCGGATGCTGTGAACCTTTCTGAAATTGAAGGGGAAAATTCTATCATGTTGGAATTGAGGGTTGCTCCTGATGATATGGGGCGGATGATTGGCCGCAAGGGGCGCACTATCAACGCTATGCGCTCGCTGGCGCGGGTGTTGGCGGCGAAGCTGGGGAAGAAAGTTACCCTGGAAATCATCTGAGAGGATTTGGCGTGATAGCAGAACAGAATAATGGAGGCTCAGGTATGCACGATAGACCTGAGCCTCGCTATTTAATTGTGGGTCGTGTAGTTCGTCCTCATGGCATCCGTGGGGCAATACAGGTGGAAATCCTGACAGATACCCCAGAACATATCGCGGAGTTGGAGACGCTCTACTTGGGGCCACATCACCTTCCGTACCAGGTGGAGCAGGTGCGGTTTCATAAGCAGCGGCTATTGTTGCAATTAAAAGAGTGTACTGAGCGTAATGCGGCTGAAGCTTTACGTGGGGATTCGGTGGCGATGGCGAGGGAAGATGCTATCCCGCTAGCCGAAGACGAATTCTATCATTTCCAGCTGGAAGGGATGACGGTACAGACCGATACGGGCGAGGAGTTAGGTGAACTCGTCGAAATACTTAGCCCGCCAGGGGCTAACGATGTTTATATCGTCCACGGCTTACGGGGTGAAGTTCTCCTCCCTGCAATTCCAGAGGTGGTGCAGGAGATTGATCTGGAAGCAGGTCGCATAGTAGTCCATCTAATTCCCGGGTTGTTGCCGGACGAAAAGTAGTGGCTTTTGTTAGTTGGCGGTTGATTACGAGGAGTTGAGGGATGGCTGAGCTAAAACGCGATATTTCGGCTGAGCTGGTCGCTAGTTTCTGCCGTCAGTGGCAAATCAACGAGTTATCACTGTTTGAATCAATTTTGCGCGAAGACTTTGGGGCAGAAAGTGATTTGGATGTGCTGGTCACGTTTGATCCGGGTGCTCAGTGGAGTTTGCTGGACCATATAAGAATGGAAGAAGAGTTAAGTAATCTGCTACAGCGCCAGGTTGACTTGCTTACTAAACGCGCGGTGGAGCGCAGTTCCAATTGGATGTTACGGCGAGAGATTTTGGGAACCGCAGAGGTAGTCTATGGTCCGATAACTCAAGTTGCAGGCTGCCCTTGCGAAGTCAGCCTCCGCTGACTCTGAACCGCCGCAGGTGGTTTAACGAGTGTGACATGCAGTTTTAAGTTGATGTTTTCAGAGCACTCCCTGATCTTTGACTCTTGTGGTTCAATGATCAGGGAGTGTTGTTAGGTTGAGATGTTCAGGGAAGTGACAGTTGTGCAGCCACGGGGGACATGGATAATTTACGGTATTGGTTAGGTTTCAATGTGGTGCGCGGCATCGGGCCGGTGCGTTTGCGCGCGTTGATAGAGCGCTTTGGTGACGTGCGCGCCGCTTGGGAAGCCCCGCAGAGCGCGTTGCAAGAGGCCAAGTTGGACCGGCGCTCCTTGCGGAATTTGCTCAAGGCCCGCCGTCAGGTTGATCTAGACCAGTTGCTGCGCAAGGTGGAGGTGGAAGGGGTCCAGGTATTCACTTGGGAGAGTGCTGATTATCCCTCGTTGCTCTGGGAGATTGATGACGCGCCGCCGGTGCTCTTTGTCAAGGGGACGTTGACGCCGGCCGATGAGTGGGCGGTGGCGATGGTGGGGACGCGCAAATCAACTGTTTATGGGAAAGAGTTGGCGCAACGGTTGGCCGGAGATTTGGCCCGCAACGAGATCACGGTGGTCAGCGGGCTGGCGCGGGGTATTGACGGCATCGCGCACCGCGCGGCGCTGGTGGCTGGCGGACGGACGCTCGCGGTGTTGGGCTGCGGCGTGGATCACATTTATCCCCCTGAACACCGGCGCTTGGCGCAAGATATCATTGCCAATGGCGCTCTGATCAGTGATTATCCGCTGGGCACGCCGCCAGAAGGCAAGAATTTCCCGCCGCGCAACCGGATTATCAGCGGCTTGAGCTTGGGCGTGGTGGTGATCGAGGCCGGCGAGCGGAGCGGTGCGCTGATCACGGCGGATTTCGCCGCCGAGCAGGGACGCGAGGTCTTCGCACTGCCCGGTAACGTGCTCAGTCCCGCTTCCAAAGGATGCAACCGCTTGTTGAAAGATGGGGCGGCCGTGGTTACGGAGGTGCAGGATATTCTGGAAACGCTGCACCTCAATCAAGTGGTCGAGAAGAAGGTGGCGCGTCAATTACTGCCGTCAAATGCGACCGAGACGTTGATTTTTGAGAATCTCTCTACTACGCCTACCCACGTAGATGCGCTCTCTCGCGAGATTGACTTGCCGGTAGAGACGGTCAGCAGCACGCTGGTGATGATGGAGCTGAAGGGCTTGGTGCGTCAGGCGGGGCCGATGCGCTATGTCTCCGCTCACGAATCCCGCGTGGAGTATGAAATTACCCCGGCAATTGCACGAGAAGATGAAGGGACGGCATGAGCACGAATATAGATTATTTTAGCATCATTCACGCTTACCTGCCGCCGGACTCGTTGGTGTACCGCGTTTATATCCCTCACGTGGCGGCAGTGACGACGATGGCTATCCGCGTGGGACGCCGTCTAGGCCTGGATGCAAAGCAATTGCGCTTTATAGAAGAGGCCGCGATGTTACACGATATCGGCATTGTGCGGGTGGATGCGCCGCAGATCGGTTGTTACGGCGAGCTACCTTACATCAGCCACCTGACGGAAGGGCGCAAAATCCTGGAGCACGAGGGCTTACCGCGTCACGCGCGGGTGGCAGCCGAACACGTGGGCTTGGGAATCACCAGAGAGGAGATCCTGGCACAGGGGTTGGCGCTCCCGCCCCACGATCTTTTTCCACAAACTATTGAGGAGCAGGCGATCAGCTGGGCCGATCTCTTCTTTAGCAAAATGCCCGGCAAACGTTGGTGCCAGCGCACGGTTGCTGAAGCGCGGCAACGGGCGGCGCAGTATGGAGAGCGGCAGCTGGAGACGTTCGCGGTCTGGTTGGCACGCTTCGGGACGTAATAAATCGGCAAATGGCAAATAGCAAATGGCGAATGGCAAATGGCGAACCGCTAATTGCTAACTGCTAACATAGTCTTTGTGGCAAGAGAACCTACCTAAATGCCAAAGAAGTTTTATTAGCAAGGAGATGACATGCACGCACATTTGTACGCTGTGATTATGGCTGGGGGTGGCGGGACGCGATTATGGCCCTTGAGCCGGCAAACGCATCCCAAGCAGACGTTAACTTTGTTTGGCGACCGCTCGATGTTCCAGCTCTCCGTGGACCGGTTGCTGCCACTGTTGCCGCCGGAACGGATCTGCGTGGTGACGGCGGCGGAGCAGGTGGAGCCGTTGGCGAAGCAGGCGCCGGAGTTGCCACGTGAGAACTTCATCGTGGAACCGCTGGGACGCGGGACGGCGCCTTGCATTGGCTTGGCGGCGTTGCACTTGCGGGCGCGGGATCCCGACGCGGTGATGGCGGTGCTCACCGCCGATCACTACATCCGCCGTGAGGAGACCTTCCGCGCGGTGCTGGCGGCGGCGCAAGTGGTGGCGAGCGCGGGTTATCTGGTCACGTTGGGCATCCAGCCGAACTTTCCCTCTACTGGCTACGGTTATATCCGCCAGGGTGAGCTACTGGGCCACGCCGGAGACTTTGCTTATGCGCAGGTCGCTCGCTTTACTGAGAAGCCCGACGCGGAGACGGCGTTACGGTTTTTCGCCTCTGGGCAATACGCCTGGAATAGCGGGATGTTCGTCTGGCGGGCCGCACGGATTTTGGAGGAGATCGATAAATTGCTGCCGGAGTTAGGCGCGACATTGACCGGGTTGGGCGAGGTGTGGGGCGCTGATGAGTACGAATCGCGGCTGCAACGGGTTTGGCCTACCATCCGGAAAGAGACCATCGACTACGGCATCATGGAGCGAGCGGAGCGCGTAGCCGTCATCCCGGTGGAGATGGGCTGGTCGGACGTGGGCAGTTGGGACGCGGTGCTGGCATTGCACGCTGCTGACGCGCAGGGGAATGTCAGTCTGGGGGAGCATCTGGCGGTGGATACGCAGGGGACGTTGGTCTGGGCGCAGAGCGGGCGGACGATTGCTACTGTGGGCGTCCGCGATTTGATCGTGATCGATACCCCGGATGCGACGCTCATCACGGGCCGCGAACAATCCGAGCGGGTACGCGAGATTGTGCAATGTCTGCGGGCGGAGGGGCGCGCGGATAAGCTCTGAAGCGAAGCAACAGCGAATTAACGCCCCCTGATTTCCAGAAGGAATCAGGGGGCGTTTAGTTTGGCGAGACCCAGGCAACAGGTCATGTCTTGGTAGTCATTACCAACTCTCATTACCTATTGAGGTGACTTGCTCCCATTTTTATGCAGGTACCAACTCATGCGCCAGCAATGGTTCATAATGTAACACCATAAGTTGGTCGGGGCGCAGACCAAGTGATTCATACGTGCGCCCGTCGAAATCACTGAATTCCACCTCAAACGCTTGCCCATGTGCCAGCATCTCCACCACCGTGCCAACTTGACCGCACCAGAGATTGTGTTCAGGTAAATCTACCATCAATGCCACTACATCAAATAATTTGATATTTTCCATCGTATCACCTCACTATTTTAGCACATAACAACTGGTCAAACGGGGATATGCTACCTGGGGTTCGATAATCCAGGCACTACGAATCATCCCTTGTTTACCCTTCCACATTAACAGAAAATCAACATGGTAGCGTTGTCCGTACTTGTCTTTCAGTCCCAACTCGGCTTCATACTCCTTCACGGCTTGCAGCAGAATACCCTGCAACGCTTCAGCATCGTTGGTGGTCATGCCCAAAACGGCTAAAAACACTCGCGCTTTATGTTTGCCTGTTCTGTGTGCCAGGTTGAGGCTATACTCACGTAACTTCTGAATGTCTACTACAGCATAGTCTGCATTAGGTACCTTCATTGTGTTCCATCCCCCGTCCCAACATTCCTAGTACGTCGGGCAGCATTGTATCCCTGCTGGCCGCCGGGCATTTTCAAAGATGGGATTAGGTATTGAAATAGCTATTTCCATGGTCATGCAGCACCTCTGTTTTTTTTACTCTTAGGGATATTATAGCAGACAGTATAAACGGGCGGAGGGGCGCGTGGATAAGCTCTGAAGTAAGGCGCAGGCTACTCGCGCGGATCAAACTGCGTGACGTCTATCCCTTTAAGGATGCGGTAATGTTTATAATTCCCAGTTAGTAGAGGGCGGCCGTAGGCCACGGAGGTAGCCCCAATCAATGCGTCAGCCAATGTTACTGCGTGGCTGAGGTAACGTTGCTCTACGTAAAACATGGCTTTGCTGGAAATTTCCTCATTGAGGTAGATGATCTCCGCGCGCCAATTTTTCAGGGCGCGCCGCAAAAGTTGTAACTCTCGTTTGTTACGCATTCCCTGTACTAACTCCATGTAACTGATCACCGATAAGCTGAAATGCGGATGGGTATGGAGATAATCCCGCGCTTTGGCATTTCCGAGCAGGTACCATATTATGACGTCCGTATCAATCAGCATCAAAGCGTCCTTTTCTGATGGCCCGCAGATAGGCATTTACATCTGCAGACGGCTTATGATCTGCCCAAATACCAAACAATTCATCCTCGCGCTCCAGATGCTCTACAAATGGAATTAGTTTGGCCCGCGGTTTGCCCCAATAAGTGATCACAATTTCCTCACCTCTGGAAACCGTATCTAATAGTTCCTTCACGTTGAATCTTAAGTCTTTAGCTGTCGCTTGCATGGAGGCCTCCTGGTAAATGTTTATATATTTAAGTATAAACTGTACCGGTGCCGTGTCAAGGGCCACCCGGCGATTGAAGTCGCGGTTACCGAAGCAGGCGTGCGGTTATGGTATCTGCTGGAT